>NZ_WXWK01000054.1:0-32576 GCF_009904835.1 Vibrio sp. V33_P6A3T137
ATCAAAAAAAGGTTGATGGTCTAAAAATTGCCTTAGCAGAAGCTAAATCTAATTGTAGTGATTCAAAAATTAAGCAAGATTTAGCTGATGAAATTAAAGAAACTAAAGATAAAATTTCTGAATATAATTTAGAATTACAAGAAGCAAAGGCAAGTGGTAAAGATAATAAGGTCAAGAAATATCAAAGTAAGATACAAAAAGAAGAGCGTAAATTGGAGTCTCTTTTACAAGAGTTATCTGAATTAGGCTAGAATGTATACAAACACTTAAATAGGGGCTTCCAACGCGCAGCATTTTTATTGTGCGTTGATTTCGGTGGTTTCAGTGTCATACGGTGAGATGGAAATTAAAACGGCCCTAAGCGAATGAGCCGTATTGCAACTGGAAGGCCTTTAGCCTTTAGAAGTTTCAAACAATTGGATTACGCTTTCTACGGCGTTGCTCATTGCTTGCTCATTTTCAAGTTTTCCTGAGCCAGCAGGTCCAAGAGCCTGAGAATATAAAGTAAGTTGTTTTTCAAAAGGTAAGCCTAACTGATCGTAAAGGTTTTGTCGTATTTGCGCATGTTGTTCCGGTTCCTGGCTTGCAAGGTTGACAAGGGTTTCATAAATAAGCGTTTTCATGGGATGTCCTTTTTATAATAGTTAACAGGGCGCATAAGATTCTAGCTGGTAATTGATGACAATTCTGGTGCAACAATCACATAACAAACTGTTAAAAAGTGAGATTTGCAACGTGTAGTATCTGGGAACCCAATTGAATTAATTGTTTACGGTGTTATAGATCAAGTGCATTTGTATGTTGTTTATGCTTGAATCCATTATTATCAATGGATTGCAATAAAATGGGTCTGAACTATGAAAAAATTTTCTGTGTCATGTAAATGATCAGGAAAAGGTAAGGCGCTCATTTTTACTGTGGCCAATTTGGGTGACACTAGTGTTTTTTTCTTTGTAGATTTAAAGGGATTATTATGAAATCCATGGTCGGCCTTAAAGCCGTGGCAATTTTAGAAGGGGGCAAAGGTGTACTCTCTCTAGTTGTAGCTATTGGCTTACATTTTCTTGTTGGCGATAACTTGCAAGAATTAGCAGAATCCATAGTTAGGCATACTCACCTAAATCCAGCGAGTCATCTCCCAAGTATTTTCATTACGGCAGTGAGCGAACTCTCTAATACCAATATTAAGCTTATCTCTTTAGGTGCGTTAGCATACTCTTTCATTCGTTTTGTAGAAGCTTATGGTTTATGGAAATCGTATGTTTGGACTGAATGGTTTGCTTTGTTGAGTGGTGCGATTTATCTGCCTTTCGAAGTATATGAAATGGTTGTGCGTCCAAGCATGCTGGGAGTGAGCATTTTCGTTGTAAACATCATTGTCGTGACTTACATGGCTAGAGTTGTTTTTATGAAAAAAAGAATGAATGTCAGTAGATGATTGCTCTTGTTGATGAGGGGAGGCTTAATTGTCTAAACAATCAGTTAGAAATGATACGATACAAATTTTATGGAGCAAGAATGTATTTATTTAAGAAGATTATAATAATAATAGCTTTAATATTCTTTACTATTGGTTGCTCTAGTCAATCATCTATTAATAATTCAAACTATAATAGATTGTGGGGCGATAAATATTATCAAGAAACGATTAAAGGCGTTTATATTGATGATGATTACTCAAGGTTGATTCTTCTCGGGGGAAAGCACAGTTATATTATAAACTCGAATGAGCTGATGAGCTCATACCTTGAAACGAAAGAATTTATAGATATTAGATTCAATTTAGCATCTCTCGTGTTAGATGAAAATAGCCTTTTAAAGGGGAAGCTTTCTCTTAGTGGGATGACTCAGGTACCTACTCACGTTGATAGTGAGTTAACCAGTAAGTTAGAGCGCTTAGGGATTATACAATATTATGATCACACAGGATTGATATCAGGAGTAGAAAGCACGGGATGGCGTTTAATACCAAGAGACTTTTATTTTGAAAGTGAACTATATGAAGTTGATGGTGAGCTTCCATTTAAAATGCTAGATACACCATTGTATGTGAAAATCCAAAGTTTAATACCAGATTCAACTGCAGTGAAAGTTGGTAAAATATTAGTTACACCATTTTCTATCATACTAGATGGGGTGGTAGTGTTATTTCACTATATAGCGATTATACCCTATGCCATTGCTATTTATTATAATGGTTATTCCATATAAGGATAGTTTAACGGTTTTTTCATAAACAAGCCGTCATTGACTGAGCCAAAAAATCAGGCAAAATGTTTACAAGATGCACAACCTCGCCCACTCGGCGGGGTTTTTTTATGCCTGTCATTTGGGGGTGACAATGTCACTAGATAAAGCCACGATTGCTATCGCCACTGGCACTGGAACGACGGTCGGAGTCAGTGCTGCTAAATCTGCGCAAAGTGCGCAATCTTTGTTAAATTCCAGTATTTCACAGATATTAGCGGGTGATTACACACTCTACGGCTCTGATATCGCTACGATAGCCGGTATCGTTATGGGCGCTCTCGGTATTGTGGTTACGCTCTATCGTATCCGCGTCATTAAGCGACTCGCCAATGCGTTATAACAAGCTGACTACGGCGTTAATCGCTGCTGCTATCGGTATAACGGGCAGTTTTGAGGGTTACAACCGCATAGCATACCAAGATAGCGGGGGAGTGTGGACCGCGTGCTGGGGCGAAACGCTTAATATCAAACCCGGTGACGAGTTTACGGATGAGCAGTGTCAGGTGATGTTTATTCAGTCTCTCAACAAACACAACGCCCCACTTGAGAAAATTCCCCAACGCTTACCCGCCCATGTTCACCTCGCTTCACTGGATATGTCTTACAACCTCGGCACTGGCGCATTTAGCCACAGCACAATGTATCGCTACCTGCAGAACGCTGACTACCCAAATGCCTGCATGGAACCTAATCGCTGGGTTTATGTGCGCATCAACGGTGAGCTCCGCAATTGCCGCGATCCGCAGTGGAACTGCCGAGGGATTGTGACTCGCAGAGAAGTCGTGACCCAACTTTGTCTTGGGCAGATATCAATTAACGATGCGCTTATAAGGCTAGGTCAGCTTCCACTTGATAGTGAAATCATCGAACAGCTCAATGCGCACTAGTCTCATCATCACCGGTATTTTCGGGGTAATCCTTGTGTCTATGTGGATACAGCTCAAAGCACAACGAGCGGAAATCATCATGCTCAGTGAAAGAGCCGCGATCGCAAGAGCGAATTTTCACGTGCAGCGCACAATCAATCAGCAAATAAGTGACGATCGCGAGCGCATGAGTCAACTACTCACTGAAAGAGCGCAGCGAAATGCGCAAGAAAAAGAGAGTCTACGTAATGAAATCACACAGCTTAGGGACGAGATGGCGGGTAGTCGCTGCGTTGTCCCTCCCACTGTTACTGAACGCTTGCGCGAGCCCTATTAAACCAGACCCTATAGTGGTTACTGAATACATTCTCCCGCCAGAAGGATTAATCCTTCCATGCTATAAGCCGTAAGTGATTGGGACATGGCCAGAAGTCGTTACTGAAGATATTCCGAGACTGAAATCAGCGCTCAGCGAGTGCGCCGCTCAAGCTGATGAGTATCTCAAGTGGAGAAGCCTCAGAATAAACCAGGCTGAATGATATTGGCGCACAAGAATAGATATAACAGGAGCCATTCGGGTAGTGGCTCCGATTATGTTTAACACGAGAGCTACAAAACTGATGAAAGCAAAGCGCACAGGCAAAGTTAACGCTGTTATTGGCTATAACGGCCAATCAGCCCGGGTAAGACTCTCGTCGGGTGAGCGTATCTGCATTCCAACTACCCATCGTCCGGTTATAGGGGATTGGGTAGTAGAGGGAGAGCTCTCTAACGAGCAGCCAAGAAAGAACTAAGAGAGTGACATGTCAAACAACTGGGAACTATTACAAAAGAAATTCGAAGTTGCCCACGCGAGAACTGGCATATCGGCAAAAGAGTGGTGCGAAACTCAAGGGCTCAATTACAACTCCGCACGTCGCTACATCAAAGTACGCAAGACTGCGCACGATGAAACTGCGCAGCGCACTGCGCAAAACGCAAGAAAACACTCTGCGCAAATTAGAAATGCGCAAAGTGCGCAAAAAGCAGATCAGAAAAAAGTGACGCGGAAAAATGGTCACAAACAAAATGACACACCGTTGCAACCTCAAAAGAATGCTAACGAACATGACATGGGATTGGGTGAACGAGATGAAAGTGGTCGTTTTCGCCCAGGCCATAAAATATCAGTCGGTAACGCTGGCAATCCAAATCCCAGTAATTCAGCAGAGCCAGGCAATGCGAGAGCAAGAAAGCATGGCATTTATGCTAAGTATTTCAAAGAAGAAGAGCTGGAAAAGTTCGATGCAGCCGCTATTGCTGATTTACAAGATGAGCTGGAGTTGTGCCGCGTCCGTTTGCAGTCGGGAGCGGAAGCACTGGCTCAGTGTATGAGTGACATCAAAAACGCCAGCTCAATTGAGGATAGAGTGTCACTTTATGAGTCTTATGCGCGGATCGACAACGGAATGGCATCACTGACAAGCCGGATTGAATCTATCACCCGCACGCTTTCAGGATTGCGGATAGATACGGTTAAAGTTCCTCATATCGTCGCTGACACAAAACGCGTCGAGAATGCTGCTCGCAAACTTGGCCTTGAGGCTGACAAGATAAGCAACGAAGGTAAAGGCGATGATACACCGGTGTCACAAATTCTTGATGATATTCGCGCCATGGGCAGCGATGGTTTGATGAGCAAACTGCAATGACACATCAGTTTGAAGATGTTTCAGACGCGGAACGTCTCGAGATAGAAGAAAAGCTCAGAGATAAATGGTGGCGTCTCGATAATCTCTACATGATCGAGAATGAGCAAGGGCAGTTAGTTCGCTTCCGACTTCGGCCTGCTCAGCGGCTCCTCTTTGAGATGATGTGGTACCTCAACATCATTTTAAAAGCGCGGCAACTTGGTTTCTCGACGGCGATTGATATTTATCTGCTTGATGAAGCGCTTTTTAACAATAACTTAAAGTGCGGGATCATCGCACAAGATCAATCCGCGTCCGGTGAGATTTATCGAACCAAGATTGAGGTGCCGTTTGATAACTTGCCAGCTTGGCTTAAGACGCGATTCAAAGTCAAAAGCCGACGCTCAGGAACAACGGGAGGCTTCATTGTCTTTGAGCATGGCTCTAGCATTCAAGTGGCTACATCCTTTCGTTCAGGCACGGTTCATCGTTTACACGTTTCAGAGCATGGCAAAATCTGTGCTAAATACCCCGCGAAAGCGAAAGAGGTTCGCACCGGTACGCTTAACGCGGTTCACCCTGGCTGTATCGCTTTTATTGAGTCTACTGCAGAGGGCGTGGGCGGCGACTTTTACACGATGACGATGAAGTCGCTTGAGATGAGTCGCAGTGAAAAGCCGCTGACACAGTTGGATTGGAAGTTTCATTTCTTCGCGTGGTGGCAAGATCCAAAGTATCGTGCCAAGGTTCCTGAGTCTGGGCTTGTTATGAGCAAAACTCAGCGAGAGTACTTTGATGCTGTCGAGGACGCTATGAATTGTGTCATCGATGATGAGCAGCGCCAGTGGTACGTGTTGAAAGAGACCGAGCAGCGCGATGAGATGAAGCAAGAGTTTCCGTCTACGCCGCTTGAAGCTTTCTTAACGTCTGGTCGAAGAGTCTTCGATTCACTTCATACCATGCAAGCCGAAGGCGATACGATGAATCCAATCATCATCTACGATATCGAGCCAGTAACGGGCAACATGGTTAAGGCTAATAAGCCAGAAACCATGGACGAACAAGGGCAAAACTCAGTCATGAACATGCTGCTGGTTTGGGAGCTGCCCGAGAAGGATGAAGATTATGCGATGGGTATCGATATTGCAGAAGGCCTTGAGCACGGTGACCGCTGCAGTCTTGACGTTGTTAAGCGAAGCACTGGCGAGCAAGTGGCCCATTGGTACGGATATCTCGATGTCGAGCTTTTTGCACAGCTCGCAGCGCACATCGGTAAGCTTTACAACTGGGCTTATGCAGGACCAGAGCGAAATAATCACGGCCATGCCTTTATCCTTGAGTTTAAAAAGCACTACAAAATCAGCCGTATTTACTCTGAGCAATACATTGATAGAGCGGATGAAGATGAAACCGTCAAGCTTGGCTGGCTCACAACCAAGTACAGCAAGCCAATTTTAACCGAGGGATTAAAAACCCTACTTCGCAATCGTCAGTCCGGGATCCGCTGGATTGGCACAATCAGCGAGATAACCACTTACGTCTATCAAAAAAATGGCTCAATGGGCGCTCAAGAAGGCTGCTTTGACGATCAGGTCATGAGCTATGCCATCGCTCAAGAGATGCGAGCAAGAATGCCCGTCACTTACCAAGACACCCCAATTCAACGCGACAAATCTAAACACTGGATGGCGCACTAATGAAAAAAATCGAACAACAAAAGCTACTCAATATTATGTCGGATATTGATGCTCAGCCGAACTGGCGAACCAATGCAAACAAAGCGTGCGCGTACTACGATGGCGATCAGCTAGCGCCGCAAGTCGTTGCGGTACTTAAAGAGCGCAATCAACCAATGACTATGCACAACTTAATCGCGCCAACTGTCGATGGGGTTTTGGGGATGGAAGCTAAGACGAGGACGGATCTGCTTGTCCTTGCTGACGATCCGAGTAAAGAGTTTGATGAATTGGCTGAGGCTATTAACGAACAGTTCAAGGATGTGTGTCGGTTAGCCAAGTTAGATAAAGCAAGATCAGAAGCTTATGCGTCACAAATCAAATGCGGCTTTGGCGCGGTTGAAGTGTATCGCAATGAAAATCTCTTTGGTCCCAAATACAAAATCAAAAACATACCTCGCGATGAAATCTATTGGGACTGGTTATCAAAAGAATCGGACTGGTCAGATGCTCGCTGGGTAATGCGCTGTCGCTGGATTGATGTTGATGAGCTAATGACGATAGTCCCAGATAAAAAAGACATCATTAAAAATGCCGCGAACGGCTGGCATGGGTTTGTCGAGACCAATCTCATTGAGGGGATGGACGCTAATCTTGTCAATGCTTATGAAGAGTTTAAAGGGTACAGTCGCCAGCAAACAGAATGGCTCTCTCAAAACCGTAAGCGTATCCGATTGCAAGTGATCTACTATCGGACAATGGAGCGAAAACCAGTAATAGAGTTGCAAAATGGGCGCGTGATTGAGTTTGATAAAAACAATTTAATTCATGCCACGGCGGCAGCAATGGGTAAAGCGAACGTTCGTATGGCTCAAGTAAGCCGGATCATTGAAAGTTGGTATGCAGGCCCACATCACTTAGGCGATAAAGATTGCGATGCACCGCAAGGCTTATTTCCTATCGTTCCGTTCTTTGGTTATCGCAAAGATGCCAATGGTGAGCCTTACGGCCTCGTCGCTCGCGCCATACCCGCTCAAGATGAAGTTAACTTTAGACGCATTAAACTCACCTGGCTTTTGCAAGCGAAGCGCGTTATCGCTGACAAAGATGCAACGAATATGAGCCGTGAAAAGGTGCTAGATGAAGTTGAACGAGCGGATGGCTATATCGAGCTCAACCCAGACCGTAAAAACAACAAATCTGTTGCTGAGGCTTTTAGAGTTGAGCAAGATTTTAATATCGCTCAGCAGCAGTTTAATGTCATGCAAGAGTCGATGAAGCTCATACAAGACACCATGGGCGTTTATGCGGCATTCCTTGGTCAAGGCCAAACCAGTCAGTCTGGCGTTGCTATTGCTAACTTGGTGGAGCAGGGCGCAACAACGCTTGCTGAGATTAACGACAACTACCGCTACTCGTGTCAGTTACTGGGTGAGCTTATTCTTAGCTACCTCATTGAAGACATGAAAGGTAAACGCAATGTGTCGATCACCATTAATCGCGATGATCCGCGAAAACGTAAGCAAGTCATTGTCAATCAAGAGACCGAAGAAGGGTTAACGAACGACATTACAAAACTAAGAACGCACATTGCCCTTGCGCCAGTGCAGCAAACCGCAGCGTACAAGCAGCAGCTTGCCGATCGCATGATGCAAATCACGGCGCAGATGCCACCGGAAGTGCAAGTCGCTGTTATCGACCTCGTTGCTGAGCTTACCGATATTCCAAACAAAGCAGAATTCATTGACAGGGTGCGTGATGCAATCGGCATTCAGAAACCGCAAGATGAAATGAGCGAAGAAGAAATTGCCGCAATGGAGGCGCAACAGCAGCAACAAGAGGTACAAATGCAGTTGGCTATGCGTGAGATGGAGGCGAAAGTGCAGAAGCTAGAAGCAGAAGTACAAAAATCCATGGCAGTAGCTGAAAAAGAACAGGCCGCGGCTAATTCAGCGCGTTATCGTGACGCGAAAACGCAAGCGGAAACAGGCAAGCTACTGCAAGAGATCGAACGAATGGACCAAGAATTGCAGCAAATTCGCAATCAATGGGCCACCATGATTGAACAGCAATTGGATGCGCTGACGTTGTAATTGAATGCCGCCGAAAAGTGGAGTACATTTTATCCACGATGTGAAGCCTCGCCCTTAATTGGTCGGGGCTTTTTTGTTTCTGTCGTTAAGCATTCTTTCGAGAGTGTTTAACCGCACAGACAGCGATACGTCTACACAGGAGAAAGCACGAATGACAATCAATCTAGATAATTTAACTGGCAATGAAACCCCTGAAGAGCTGGAAGCGCTGCTTGATTCCATCGATGGTGTTTTGGATGACGATTCAGAGCATGACGATGACGATATTGAGTTAGACGACGAAGGCTCTGATGGTCGCTCTGATACTGACTCAGCCGATAGTGATGCTGCGGACTCGGCAACCGCACAGGATGAAGAGCAGCAGGAACAGCAAGAAGAGCAAAAGCCAAAAGGCGTGGCTGCAAAAGATGGCGAGCACGTTATTCCTTATGACGTGTTAGAGCGTGAGCGCCAAGAAAAGCAGCAGCTCAAAGAGCAGCTTGAAACGATGCAGAAAAAGCAGAGCGATTGGGAGCAATCTCAACGTTTACTTGAGCTTCGTAACAAGCAGTTGGAAAAGCTCGGTGTTGAACCTGAGGACTTGCCCGAAAACTTATCTGTTTCTGATGAGCAGCTTGAAGCATTGATGGATGATTACCCAGAGATTGGTAAGATCTTGAAGGTCATTGTCGCTAAAACAAGCGCAAACCAAGTTGTCAAACCAGAGCCTACCGAGCCAGATGTTAACCCCGTTGTTGATGTGATTGAGCAAAATGCCGATTTATCCGCATGGCGCGATCAAGGTGGTGAAAGCTGGAATAAAGCGGTAGAGATTGATGAGCAGTTACGTGCCGATCCGCAATGGGCAGATAAACCACTGGCAGAGCGCTTTGCCGAAGTGGTGAGTCTGACCAAGGCTGCAATGTCACCGCCAACTCCGGATAAAGCCCCAGAGCTGAGCGAGCAAGATATTAAAGCTAAAGCCGAAGAGGTAGAGCGCAAAGCGAAAAGTGCTCTGCCTTCTTCACCTAGTGCCATCGGCTCAACCAGTAAGCATCAACCATCAGAGCTTGAACAGTTAGCAAACGCTGATACAGAAAGTTTGATGGTGATGATGCAAGGTAAGAGTCAGGCAGAAATTGAAGCATTGCTTGAAATGGCTGGCGTGTAGACGCCGTAATCCATTACCCCGTTCGAAAGAGCGGGGTTTTTTATGTCTGGAGTTTAGAAAATGACAACAATTACTAAGCAACAAGCGCGTAAGATCCAAGAGGTTGGTCTATTTACCTCAACCCTTCGCGCTCGTTCTTTCGTGAACATGCTGACGGAAGAAATCCCCAAATCAGCCGTGCCGGATAAAAAGGGCATGGAGAAGCAAACCAGTGCTCATGCTCCTATTGTGCGTGTGACAGACTTATCAAAAGGCGGCGGCGATACCGTCGATATGCAGATTGTTCACCACTTGAATAAGCGTCCTACCATGGGCGATAAGAAAATCGCAGGGCGCGGTGAGTCGTTGGACTTTACCAACTTTGAGCTGGGCATTAACCAAGGCCGTCACCAAGTTGATGCCGGTGGTAAAATGTCTCAGCAGCGTACAACGCATGATTTACGTAAAACTGCCCGTACATTGCTCGGCCCTTATTTCAACAACCTGCAAGACCAAGTTTCTATCATTCATGCCGCTGGCGCTCGTGGTGATTACTTTGCTATCGATAGCATTGTGCCGCAAGAGTCACATGAAGAGTTTGCTGAAATCATGGTCAATGACGTACTACCGCCAACCCACGATCGTCACTTCTTCGGCGGCGACGCGACTCGTTTTGAAGATCTTGACGAAGCTGATGTGTTCTCAATGGAGTCAGTTGATAACCTCAACCTTTTTATTGAAGAGATGGCAAACCCACTGCAACCCATTCGTTTTCAGGCTGATGAGCTTGCCGGTGATGAGCCTTTCTATCTCCTGAATATAACACCGCGCCAATGGGATAGTTGGAAGAAAACATCAAGCTATAAAGATTGGCAGCAATTGGTTGCCTCTGCGCTAAATCGCGGTCGCAACTTTAAACATCCTGTCTTTGCCGGTGAGTGCGCGATGATGGGCAATATTCTTGTGCGTAAGTACAAAGGCATGCCAGTCCGATTCAATCAAGGTTCGAAAGTCAAAGTGTCGAATAACGACAAGTTGGCAACGGTGTCTGAAAAAGAAGCCGGTACTACTGTTGATCGCGCCATGCTGATGGGTGGTCAGGCTTTAGCAACAGCTTGGGGTAAAACTCAATCCGGCAACTCTTTCTCGATTGTCGAAGAGAAAACGGATGCGCAGAACCGGACCGAAATTACGATTGGTTGGATGAACGGTGTTAAGAAAATCCGTTTCGCTGACAAAACAGGTCGCGTGAATGATCACGGTATCATCGTTCTCGATACTGCGGTCAAGCTTGGCTTTTAATTGATGGGGCGCATGTCGCCCCTGTGGAGTAAACACTATGGCTATTCATCAAGCCCCAAGCATGCGTGACCGCATTTATGTTGGTACGCATGGCAACGTTTCACTGGCTCAAGTTAATGTCGCTCTCGCTGCGATTGCTGCCAATGATGAGGTTCAAGTGATTGAG
Source organism: Vibrio sp. V33_P6A3T137 (assembly GCF_009904835.1). Taxonomy (NCBI): domain Bacteria; kingdom Pseudomonadati; phylum Pseudomonadota; class Gammaproteobacteria; order Vibrionales; family Vibrionaceae; genus Vibrio; species Vibrio sp. V33_P6A3T137. Next base: position 11,153 of record NZ_WXWK01000054.1, read on the forward strand.
CTGGAAATTGGTATGAAGATCACCGGCTTTCGCGTGATCACGTCCGGCGTTGGCGCTGGCGTTACTGCTGATATTAAAGTCGGTAGAAAAGTAGTTAAAGCTGGCGTGGCTCTGTCCGCTGCCAAAGCTGAGAGCATTCTCATTCCAACGGAATACACAGAAAGCAAGCAGCCTTTATCGCTGGTCATTAAAGGCGGCACCGCAAATGGCACAGTAACGCTGGGTGTGGAATACCTAGCCGAAGGTTACTAACCAACCCAGTCAAAGGAAAGGCGGCATAGTCCGCCTTTTTGTTTTGGAGAGAAACTATGTCAAAAGTTCAGATTGTTTATATCGGGCCCAAAGAGCGCAAGCGAGACACCATCACTGGTAGTCGCCAAGTGTTCCCGCGCTTAAAGCCCATTGAAGTTACCGAAGAGGCTGCGGCTATCCTACTGCGCTTTGAAAACACCTTTGTGCATGTTGATGAGCTCGACGGCAAGCTTAAAGAGCATGAAGAAGCCGAAGCCAAAAAAGCAGCGCTTGAAGAAGAACTCAAGAAGCAAGCAAAGCTAGAAGCGGAGCAAGTTTCGTTCTTAGTCAATATTGGTGGTGAAGACGTTGATATTTCTAAGTTAGCGGCCGCGAAAATTCATACTCACATCGTTGCTGCGGGTCTTGATATCAAAGGCCAGCAATCCGGTGAAAGCGCTGATGATTATCGTAAGCGTGTTCGCGCTGAACTAAAAGGGTAAGCCATGAAACAAGTTCCGGTATCCGACTTTATTCCTTACCTAAGAAAGCTGGTTCCGGTGGACATTCCACTGGTTGCGAGAGAAGCGTTGGTTACTGCGGCTATACGCTTTTGTCGTGATACGCGGATCTTGATTTTTGTTAGTGAACTTGATTCTGTCTTCGATCGCCAGATAGTGAAAGCCGTTAGCAAATTGGCTGAGAGCAGGAGCACTGATGGCGGCATTAAGGCGTGCGATATTATCAGCGTAACGTCAAATGGCGAGTCGTTAGAGCCAGCGACGGATTATCACCTTATATCGCTTGATGAGCTTAGGTTCTTATCAGACTATCGAAACGTAATGATCACCTCTATCGTTGAGCCTACCCTTGATACCAAGTTTTTGCCTGAGCAACTCTTTACCGATTGGCTTCATGCGATTTGTCACGGTGCAGCAGCCCTGATTTGTTCATGCCCAGGTGCGCCGAAAGACGTTGCTAAGTTGAGCCTGTATCACGAGACCAATTTTGTTGAAGCGATAAATCACGCAAAACGCTGGCGAATGGAATCGGCCCTCGTTGAGACTATCCCTAATCGTCGTAACCGAAAGAGAGAGTTCTTCTAATGAAAGCAATGGATCTAATCAATCGAGTGGCAGAGGAAGTTATCGATACTAAATTTAAGTTTTGGAGTAAGGAGTATCATTTATCTAGCCTCAATGATGGGTTATCTGCATTAATCATGGTTCGTCCCGATCTGGCAAGGAAGATAACAGAAATCAATTTAACACCAGGTCAAATACGAGTGGTGTTGCCAGAGCAAGCTTATAAGCTTCTCTCTGTAAACCATTGTGGTGGTTACTCATTACAATATATTGATATTGATCGGCTCAATCAGAACTATGAGCGCTGGCGAATGATGGAAGATGAGCAACCGACAAACTGGACACGAAATGAGTTAGATGAAACCTCTTTCTTTGTATTCCCCAAGCCGACTATCCCCATTTCCCTTGAGTTTGAATATGCAGAGAAGTTGAGAATAACGAATATTGATGAACCAGTGCCAATCCCAGAAGTTTATGAAGCATTGCTTTTTCATTACATGACTTATCGTGCCTACTCAAAAGAGGGACAGCAAGAGTCACAGCAAGCCAAGGCTCAATCTCATTACCAAGCATTTCAGATGGCGTTAACCGGAAAATCAGACTCTGACTATCAAAAAGCGGCCCGACTTAAAGCGAGTGAGCGGGCCCTATCATGATGATAGCCGTTATGGCAGCTAATTTTGGTTTCAATATATGCTTATAGATATTTCCATGATGCGCGGTGAAATCCCTCGTCTTATGCCGCACTTATTACCCAATGAAGCAGCAACAATTGCAACAGACTGTCAATTTGAGCGTGGAGTTGTCGAACCATTAAAATCTGATTTGCTAATCGCCTCTCTCCCCCAAAGGCCAGTAACACTCTTCAAATATCACGATAAGTGGCTGCAATGGTCTCGTTTAGTTAATGTGATCAGGAATCCTATGGCTCAAGATGAATGGGGACGGATTTACTGGTCAGGGCAAGGTAAACCTAAGGTATCATCGAAAGATATCATTACGGGTTCTAACGGGATCAATCCGCAAGCTTGGTACGATCTAGGTGTTCCAGCGCCTAATTCACCTCCCATCGTCACTAATATTGATGACTCAACAGGCGAAGAGCCGCCAGAAGGTGAGCTCGACAGTTATGATGATGAAGATAGAGTCTACATTCAGACTTTTGTGACTCGGTTTGGTGAAGAAGGTAAGCCTGGTGAACCCAGTAAAGCAGCTTTAATCGAGAAGCCCAGATCGACGGTCACAATTCAGTTATCACAACTTACGGTGAACACGCACAATATTACACACACTCGCTTATATCGTTCAGTTACGAACTCTGGTAACGCTGAATATGTCATGGTAGCGGAGTTGCCTATTTCTCAGCAAACATACAAAGACAGCACAAAGGATGCTAATGGTCCCATCCTAGAAACGTGGGACTACGATTTGCCAGATGAGAAGATGCAGGGACTTTGTGTAATGGCTAATGGAATATGCGCTGGCTTTGCTGGCAATGAAGTTCGTTTTTCGGAAGCGTATTTACCGTATGCTTGGCCTAAGTCTTATAGCCTCACGTCAGAGTTTGAGATTGTCTCGTGTGTTGCAATTGGTAACGCTTTGGTTGTGGGTACCAAAGGTAATCCTTATCTATTCACCGGTGTGACCCCTTCGGCCATTACCGCTACTAAGTTAAACAGTGAACAAGCGTGCGTATCAGCAGAGTCAATGGTGGCAATCAATGGTGCTGCGGTTTATGCCTCACCTGACGGTTTGGTATCTGTGACTCAAGATGGCGCAATGCTCATCACCGAACAGATCATTGCTCGTGAAATATGGCAATCCTTTAAGCCTGAAACGATTAGAGCTTGGGCTAATGAAGGTCAATATATCGCGCTTTATGATGGTGGTGGATTTGTGTTTGATTTGACTGGCGGTCACTTCACTCAGATTAGTAACATATGGCATGCAGCTTATGCCGATCTAGAATCGGATAAATTGTTTATCGCTAAAGATAAAACGCTGTATGCGTGGAAGTCAGGCTCTGATTCACTCTTATATAAATGGCAAAGTAAAACATTTGTTGTTCCCAAACACTCGGTATTTTCATCGATGAGAATCGTTGCTGATGATCTTGAAAAAGTTTCTATTGATGTGTTTGTTGATGGAGAAACGATCCTCTCTTTGAATGAAGGCGATCTTGAAGATGAGCTATTTAGATTGCCAGCAACCAGAGGTAGCAAAGTTAGCGTTAAAGTTGGTGGTCGTTCTCGTATAGAGCGGATCATGATGGCTAGCACGATGTTGGAGCTGAGCTAATGAGTCGTTCTGGATTCAGAGCGGGAAGAGATCAATCCAGCCTTACAGAAAACATCGAGTTATTGACTGGACAACGTGGTGATGGTGGAAGTAAAGCCGTAACGTACCGAGACCTAGCCAAGCTCGGCGTTTTAACCTTGCGAAGAGGATCGGGTGGTAAAGTTATTCCTGAAATCGCTAAACCAGATCATGGTGGTGGTAACCATGGAATATTAAGACCCACTCAACCTCAAGGTGTTTCAGCCTATGGTGGATTTGGCTCTATTTTAGTGAAATGGGAGAACCCGACTTATGCAGGCCATGCTCACGCTGAAGTGTTCAGAAACTCCGAAAATGTACTTGCAGATGCGACTCTGATTGCCACCGTTAACGCGAATGTTTTTAGCGATATAGTACCTGTAGGAAGCGGGTTTTATTATTGGATTCGATTTGTCAACGTGAACAATATTCAAGGCGCACATAGTACGCCTGCGTTTGCAAAAACCAGCTCAAATATTAGCGATGTGATTGATGAGATTGGCGAGCAAATGCGTGAGTCTGTGTTAATCAAGTATTTGGAAAAAGAGATCAACCTCGTTGATGAATCGCTTAATGAAGAGACCAAAAAGAGGCTCAGTGAACAAGCAAAAATAAATGAAGCCATAAAAAACGTTTCTGTTGAGACCAATAAAAATAAGTCGGAGATCCGTGAGACTCAGAGAGTCGTTTCCGATATCAATTTAGGTTTATCGCAAAAAATATCTACAGTAGAGTCTCAAGTAGGTGAAGTGAGTTCAGCTGTACAGTCAAATTCACGGGCAATATCAGAAACCAATCGCTCGTTATCTCAGCAGATTAATACGGTGCAATCTGAATTAAAAGGCACCAAATCCGCCGTTCAGACGAACACCAATACAATAGCGCAGATAAATAAAGATGGTACTACGGCTTTTAAATCCATGTGGTCAGTAAAGGCTCAAGCGGGTCAGATAACAGCTGGTATTGGTATTCTTGCGAAGAGTGATGGCACTAGCCAAGTCGCGGTGAGCGCTAGTCAGTTTTTTGTCTTTGACCCGAAAAACCCTAACGCAAGTATTACTCCTACCTTCGCGATTGATAAGGGAAGAGTGGTCATTCCGAAGGCTCTGATCGAGAATGCGACCATTCAGATACTTCAAGCCCAAAAAATTACTGCTGATTTTGTTCGAGCTGGCGTAGCGATTTCATCGCCTAAAATTAACGGTGGTCAGGTGAGAGGTGGTGATGCAGGGTTTGGATCAGGGGGGCCATACAGTGGCTATCGAACCTTCATTCATAGTAATGGATTATTGCAAACCAATCATCTTCAAGCCAATGGTGGCTACATAAACAACGTTCTTGCCCAAAATGTCACTATTGCTGAGAATTGTACGATAAGGGGTCACCTGGATGGAGCTAGCGGAACGTTTAAAGGAACGGTACAAGCAGACAAAATTATTGGTGATATCGTGGGCGCAGCTCCTGTACGTCTTTCAAAATCCGTAGTAAATGGTCTCAATGGACGCTGGACCAGAATAGGCTCTATATCAGGGAAAAATAATCTTGGTGGTAGAGCGAGTCTAGTTATGATCCCAGCGTTATTCTCGGTTAGTGTTTCTTCTGGTTCTTCCACTCAAGCATCGACTATAGGGAGATGTAGAGTGATTTTTAATGGTTCGGTATTGGCTATGTCTACTGCAGATTTATCAATAAGTGGTAAACCTTATGCGACGGGGACTCGGGAGTTCAATGCCCCTCCTGTCATTGTTGAAGTGGAACCAGACCAATCATTTTCACTAGCGATAGAAATAAATGCGGGGCATAACGCAAATGGCAGCTCTATCAAGGCAATTTCTGACTCAATTGTGCAATTATTTCGAAGGGGTGCCTCTTTTAACTAATCAGCCCTACTCAAAATGGCGCGATCGCCTGTTGCCGATCATCGAGCAAACCGAGCAGCGAAATGATCACGAGTTTGCTAACCAAGTTGATGAAGCTCTGCTATCAGGCAGGGCTTCTTTGTTTCTGGTGGAAGATGGTTTTTTTGTATTAGAGCCATCTTTTATTGAGGGAGAAATGGCCGTGTGCGTTCTGTTTGCTTACAGCTTTAATAAAGGCTCGTCAGCCATCTATTTACCTGTGATGGAAAAGCTAGCTAAAGAGGTGGGCGCAAAAAAACTGTTGTTCTGGACAGCAGTGAAAAAACTTCATAGCGTGCTGGTTGCGCATGACTTTCAAAAGATAGAAAGCGGCCACATTGACCGCTGGGAAAAGGTGATTTGAATGGGCGGCAAGAAAGACAAAGTGAAAGAAACACCCCAAGAAATTGCTCAAGCAGAGATAGCCAGTAAGCAGTGGGCTTTGTATCAAAATGAACTCAAGCCCTTTGAGGATAACTTCATTCAGCGTGTTGATGGCTTGAACAATAAAAACAATATAGATAAAGCGAAGGCTTCAGCAGATTTAAGTTACAACCAAGCTTTTAGCCAATCCAGAGGTGAGGCGGCTACCGGTATGGCTGCGGCTGGCGTTGACCCGAGTAGCGGTAAGTTCAAACAAGCGATGAGTGATATCACTCAAGATCAAGCGCTAGGACAGGCAGATACCGTAAACCGAGCGCAGTCTAGTCAGCAAGACAAATACATTGCGGGTTTGTCGGATGTAGCCGCTATCGGCATGGGGCAGCAAGCCACGGCGATGGCAGGACTTGCAGATGTGGCCAGCTTAAGCCAAAACAAAGCCGCTAACGATGCCTACAACTCGTTTAACCGGCGCAGTGCTAATCAGCAATTTGTTGGCGCGGTAGGCGGCGCAGGTTTGAGAGGCTATGACGAGTGGCGAAGAAGTCAGCCTCAAGTACCGTCCACATTAACCAATGACACACTCAATAGAAATACGCCGAGGTAATCATGAGCTACTCATCAAGCACTTATGCTCGTATTCAAAGAGAGCAATATGACGACTGGTTGAATCGTTTTTACCCCAAACAAAAAGAGCTGATGACCAAAATGCAAGATGGCTCTTTACTGAAAGAGCAGCTTGGTCGAGTCGATCAGAACATGCAATCAAGCATTCAAGCTGCAGAACTGGGTAACGCTAATCGTATGGCACGTTATGGTTTAAGTGATGTTAATGGCGGTGTTAACAATGCTAAAGCCGCGCTTGGTACTGTGGCTGCAAAAAATGGCCTGCGTGATTACGAACGCGAGCGAAGCATGCAGGTATTATCAGGCTCCGGCATGGGAATGAATCAATGAGTAACTACAGCTTATTAAGCCTAGCGCAAGGGACGAAAAACAATGCACTAATGGGATTGAGAGATGCAGCGAATAATGAGGAGCGGCGAAATCAAACGAACCAACAACTAAAGCAGGCGCACAAGCAACAAACACTGGGTAATGCTGCTACTGGTGCGGGGATCGGCATGATGGCAGGTGGACCTGTTGGTGCTGCGGTGGGAGCTGGCGTTGGCTTAGTGTTAGGAGGACTTTTCTAATGGCGTTAGATACCAGAGGGATTGCCGATGGTTTTATTCGTGGTTTTGAAGCAGCGGATGGCTATTACAATCGACAAAGGGCAATGGGCCTTCGTGAAGAAGACGCACGCATGCGCAAAGAGAGTCATGAAGTTGGGCTTAAAAGTATCGATCAGCAAATGCAATTGCGCGAGTCTCAAGAGCAGAGAGCGCAAGGTCAGTATGAACATAGCTTGAGGGCGTATGATGATCAGCAAAAGCTAGCCACTCAACAAGAAAAAAGAAATCAAGAGGCTCACTCTGCCAATATGGGCTTAAAAGAGGCAAGCACAAGCTTACATAAATTCAGGCTTGAGCACGAAAAAAGAGCCGCTTTTATTAGTGAAAACATGCCATTAATTCAAGCAAAGTGGCAAGACTTGGCTAATGGTGGTGATGATTTCTCTGTATTTGACGCTCCTGAAATTAAAGGCTCTGCTTATGACCCCCGTCGATACCTTGATCCTAAACTTCAGCAGGCCAGAGAAGTGATTGAGGAAGGGATGCAAAATGCAGACGGGATACAGGGTTTCTTTAGCGATCCGAAGGCAATTGAGGCGGTCGGTGCTTTCTATGAACCCAACGTAAAGCAGGTGATAGGAACAAAATCAGCAGACGGTAGAGTGATTAAAAATGCGAAACTGGGTGGCGTTCATCTTGCTCAAGATATCAGCCCAGACATTCCAGGCGATCAGCCCGGCATTGTCATGTCTATTGATGTCGATTATGGCGATGGCAAGTGGGCTCGAAAGCCCGTAACGGAAAATCGCTCATCGGCTCAAGATGATTTTGTAAAAGTGATCCCGCTTGAACATGCCATGCAAGATCTGATGGGGCAGATGAAGTACGCCAAGATGGCGACATTTACCAATGCTTATCAGCAGCGCTTTGGATCTGGTGATAATGGCTTAAATCAAATGGACGCTGAAATGAGAAAGGCTTTATTGGAGATAGATAAAGCCGAGGCAAAAGCGCTTGAGGCTGGCGAGTTAACCGCAGAGCTGCAGCAGCAATACAACGGCATTCGTGAGCGAATTACTCAGCGTTACTCATCGGGAAGCGCCAGCAATAACCAGCTCAATACTACGCAGGATCAAGCTGTTAACCCAGTACAGCAATGGGCGAACGATGAAAACAAGCAAGCCTTTCTTTCTGAGCTGAGTGAGGTAATGCCACTGGATGGCGTGCCGATAGAAACTATTGAGCAGATATACCAAGACGTAACGCAGGAAAAGCGAGCTTCAGAACTAGAGGAGTTCTTACGCTCGACCAAGGACATGACCGTTGAGCAGGTTCGTAAGGCGGCTGCAGAAAGGGGGCTTGATTATGACGAGCAAGCGAATGCTGTTAGTCAAGCAAGGCGTAACGAATATCTAGACAGAACGCCTGATGTGATTAGAGATTTACCTCAGGCAATTGCGGAGAAAGCCTCTCAATTTGGGGCAAACCGAGCAAACCTAGAAACGGGTAAGGTTGTACCAAGACCATTCTAGAATTCGCCTCAAAATAGGGTATTATTTACCCATGATGCAAAGCCTCACCCTTTTGGGTGGGGTTTTTTTGTTGCCCGGAGAAAAAGATGCAAGACAAACAGATGCTCGGACAAGGCCTGCTGCCCAATGCGACCGTCAACGCTCAAGTAGATATGAGCCAGCCAACGCAAAAGCCAAAGCGCTTTTTGCCTAAAAACTTCAATCCGCAGAAGTATATGCAAAGGCAAGAGCCAGAAAACCTTGATGTATCCTTTATGGACGCGGTAAAGGCTGTGGGTAGCGGTGCAGCAAGCATGTTCGCAGGTGTTGGTGAGCTTGGGCATCAAACCATCGGTGTTGGTGCTGGATTGCGCGACATTTCTCAGTCTATATCAGAAAGCTTAATCGATAGCATGACGCCTGACGGTCAGACCGCGTTGAATCGCTCTCTATTTACCGAAAATGAAAATGGCCGGCTTGCGCTTGGTGATGGTGCAAGCGACATTGACGTGTGGGCAATGAAGATTGCGCAGGGTCTGGGCTCTCTTGCTGGCACGGTATTGCCTGGCGGCGCAGCAGGGGCGGCAGCAAGGGTTACTCTTGGTCGAGCCATCACGAATAACATGATAAAGCGCGGCCTTAGTGAAGTAGCTGCAAAGCAAGTGGCTGATAAAGCGGTTGGCCACATTGCTGGAGCAGCGGCTTTAGGCGGTGGCTTTGCTGGCTCTTTAGGTGGCGGGGCCTTAGATGCAAAAGCAGCAGTTTTGGATATGGATTTTAACTGGCTAGCGGAAAACTCAAATACCTTTCGTGACAATGCGCATCGAATAATGACCGATCCTAAATATGCAGACCTATCACCAAAGCAAAGAATGGAACTTGCAAGAGAAGAAACGGCAGAGCACGCCAGTCAGTCAATGATGGCTAATCCTATCTCCATTGCGGCAAGTGCGGCAGGTGCACTCGGTGATAAGATGTTATTTGGTGCGATAACCGGAAAGTTGGGTAAATCAGTAGCCGGTGGGGCAACCAAAGGTGCGGTTGGTGAAATGGCTGCAGAGGCTATGGAGTCTGGTGGTCAAGCTTATTCAATGAATACCACATTGAATGACGTTGCTGGAACAGATACCGATCCGTGGCAGGGTGTTAAATCTACCGCTGCAGAAGGCGGCGTGATTGGTGGAATGGTGGGTGGTCCTGTGGGCGCGGTGGGTGGTTACCGTGGAAGTAAGCAACATTCGCCTCTAGATCAAACGCCGCCATCCGAAACTCACACTGTTGAGCCTAATCAAGAAGAACGAGTTGATGAAGCTACTCCTAGCCAGAATGTCAGTCAGACAGCTTCCGATCAAATCAAAGCAAGGTTTGATGAGTCTCGATCGTCCTTGGTCGAATCGGGTGTGCTTCCCGAGCAAAATGATTTGCAAGAAACTATTCAGCTTGCAAGAGCGCTTGACCCAGAGAGAGCTGCGCAAATAGAAGCAGAGTTGAAAGACGAATCGATTAGCGAGGAACGGGCGAATCAACTTGAGGCTGAATACTTTAATCTTGCTGAAAATGCTCGACGAATGGATATCGATCCGGTGAGTGCCATCGTTGAAGATAGGCTTGCAGCGAATAAAAAACGGCCTGTTAAATCAGAGTCTAGTCAGCAAACAGAGCAGAAAATCCAGACCGAATTACAACCAGAAACGTTACCAGCAGAAATAGCGGATAAGTATGGCTTGCCTCGTGACTATGAGCCAACGAAACAAGCGCAAGCAATTCGAGAGCAGCAAGGTATTGCGTTAAGGGATGACTTAGAAATGCGCTCGGAACCTATTCAGGCACAGCCAGTTAGCCCATCCGATGTTAACCAGTCTGCCGTTGATATTAGGCAACGCCTACTTGAAAGCGATCGGCAAGAAAGAGATCAGCAAAGGCTGAGAGCTAAGGATTTTGAGACGGCTAAAAATCAGTTTAAACAAGATCGAAAGCTTTCCAGAGACGATGTTAGTATTGAGCCACAGGCTGGTAAGTCAAACTTTTCTAATCGCCCCAACAGCATGAAACTTAGAGAGCAAGGAAAAAAGCCTGTTCGTGATTTTGAGGGAATAGAAAGAAAAACGAGTGCCATTAAAAAGCAATTAACTGAGCAATTAAAACAGGAATCAAGCAGATCTCCGAAAGCGAATAAAATTGAGGACTTTGGCGAAGTTCTTCACGGTGCAAAAAAGCACATAATGGGGGCGCTAGGTGGAGCCCTTGAGAAAAACCAAAGCACTGATGACATTACATCTCAGCCACTTTCTAAAAGCTGGCCAAAGCCGGACGCAAAGAAAATGATCCAGGAGGGAGTAAGCCCAGAAACAGTGGCGGCTTTATCCATAATCAGAAGTCGAATGGCACAAGCGAAACCAAGGAATACTCACAAGCTGGCTCGATGGTCTAGCGCAGTGAAATCGGGTTTAGACTTGTCGCGCATGATTGCTAATGGCGACATCGATTTATCCCAAGCCGATCTCCCTAGCTCCTTAAAGGATATCAAGTCACTCATGAAATTGGCAAAGGACTTGACGCCGGAGCAGATAGATAAGCTTGCAAGCTATTCAATACGCTCAGGAAGTTACTCTCTCGCCGACGGCAAAAGATACAATCCGCCAAAGACGCTGTTTGATATTGTAGGTCCCCCATCTCGGAAAATAACGGGAAAGAGCTTTGAAAGTGAGGCCGAGGCAGTAGCGGCGCTAAAAGAATTGCTAACCTCAGATCACGACAGCTCAACAACCTCGAAAAGAAAAGCCAATATCGATGTTTATAGGCGTCGATCACCGGATGGTCAGTCTGAGTATTTTATTGGCCTTAAGGCTGGCAAGAATGTTGTCACAGTAAAGGATGGGTTTGATAGTAGTAATGCAGCGAGGGAGTATTTGCAGTCAAACCGAGAGGCGCTAGAAAGTAAAATTAGCGATATCCGAAAAAAAGTATCACAAGAACAGCGAAACAAGAGTAATCGTGATCGTCAGGGTATCGAGCGCAGAAAAGGGGATGTTTCTCCCGAACAGTTTTCTGATGCTTTCGGTTTTCGCGGAGTACAATTTGGTAACTGGGTTGAAGGTGCAAGGCGACAAACAGAGCTCAATGATGCTTATGATGCGCTCATGGACTTGGCCGAATTGGTTAACATCCCACCTAAAGCCATTTCTCTTAACGGTAAACTGGGCCTTGCATTTGGTGCTCGCGGTAGCGGTAAAGCAAAAGCGCATTACGAGCCAGGCAGTGTTGTCATCAACTTAACCAAAACCAAAGGAGCCGGATCACTGGCGCATGAGTGGTTCCATGCGTTAGATAATTACTTTGGAAAGACTGCAGGTATTCGTTATAGCGAGTTTGCCACCGATGCGCGTCGGCCAGCGGATTTTCGTGGCGAGATCAGGCAAGAGATGGCAGAAGCGTTTTCTTTATTGAGAGACGCTATTGACGCAACGGGCATCAGTGATAGGTCGTCAAAGCTTGACGCCATGAAAAGCAAGCCATACTGGTCAACAATGGTTGAGATGCTAGCGCGTTCATTTGAATCTTATGTGATAGATAAAAATAAGGGCAAGGATATTACTAACGATTATTTAGCTAATATTCTCTCGGAAGAGCAGTGGCAGTCTCGTTATGGAAGAGATCCCGACTTAGATTATGCCTATCTAACCAAGTCAGAATTAAACACGATTAAACCAGCATTTGATCACTTCTTCCAAACCTTAAAGCACAAGCCTGATGGTGATGGTGTCCTGCTTTACAGCCGTGAGAGCTTCTTGCAGCAAGCGCCAGTAAAAGGAATGACCGTCAAAGGTGCTGAACTTGCTGCCGATCAATGGTTGAAAAACTACAAGGGTGGCGCAGGAGTTAAAATTCAGGTGGTGAAAACTCAACCAGAAGCCGAGGCTATAATGGGCGCAAGCTTTGATGGCTCTGTGGTTAGCGCCTTGTATAGCGATGCAAGACGGCTTGTGGTCGTTGTGGCTGACAACATTGAAAACGCCAAAGATTTACGCCAAAAGTTGCGCCATGAAGTGTTGGTGCATCACGGCCTTAGGGCTGTGGTGGGTGATATGGAATACATGAAGATCATGGAGCGTATTGCTCGAGGTAAAAACTCACCACATCTCAAAGAACTCTGGGATACCGTGGATAGAAACTATAAAGGGTTTGAGCCTCTTTATCAGGTTGAAGAAGTGCTAGCGCATGCTGCAGAAATAGAACGACCAGCCATTAAACGTTGGTTTGATAGCATCGTTGAAATAATAGCTCATGCGCTGCGTCGTGTTGGCTTGATGTCGCCTGGTGATATGACCAAATCGGAGATGTACAACATCGTCAATACGTTAAGCGATCGAATTAAGTCAATCAACCAGTGGGCTGACAAATCAAGGCCCGAGGCAAAAAACACTGAAACCAGACTTTCTCAAACGTTGTTTTCTCAAAAAAGCCGGGTTCCTGAGCATGCTGACATCATTAAAGGGGAGCCAGTTAAGGGCTCAACAATGAAAGAAAAGCGCCTTTATGCCCAGCAGCAGGGATTTAGTCGCGCCGGAATCTATACTAACAAAGATAGTGGCTTTGAAATCACGGTTGGACGAACAGGAGTTAAACACACCACGTCGAGAAAGGCGTTCGATCATTTGCTTTCATCAATGAAGTATATAGATCGAATCATTGAAGATTCACTTTATATTGGGAGCAAACCCGAAGCCAAGGGAAACGCTAATGTTAAAGCCCATCATTACTTCGGAATTAAATACGAATTAGAAGGTCAAGTACACGATGTAGTTGTTGATGTAAGAGAGATGCCGGATGGTAAATTTTACTATGATCACTCTTTCGAGAAAGATGTTTTAGCTTCCGATGGCAACGATTCAGGGTCGCGCCTACTTCCCCTAGAACCCGATAACAATACTAGCAGAGTTGCGGAAGCTGATGAAATATTAACCACGCACGATAGTGGTGTCAATAATGTTTCAGAGGAGCATGATACGGGGAAGATTAAGTTTTCTAAACGAATGGGTGATTCTGCGAACTTAGATCAGCCGTTTGTGACCAATCCCGGTGCAATTTCGCCTCGCTGGAAAGAGTTAGCCAAGCTAAGAGGATGGTGGGATTCTGCAAGCGATGTGTTACGGCGTAACGATGCAACTAAACCCGTTGCAGAGGCTATTGATAACTTTTATGACTTAACTCGTGAACACATGGGCACTGTTAATACCATTATTGATCCTACATTTAGTAAGTATCGAAAACTTAACAAAGCTGACAAAAAAGCGGTTGATAAAGAGTTTGAGAATTACATGCATGCTAAAGAGAGTGGTAATGCACCCGATAAAGCCAAACTGTCAAACATGACTCGTGAATTGGTGGAAACGTGGGAGCAGGTTGCTGATGTTACTGGCCGGATCAACAAAGAGGTTGGCGTTAAGGTTTATGACGTTGTTGCCAAAGAGTGGCGAGACATCGGCTTTTTATCAAAAGACTTCTGGCCACGTAAGCTGCGTCCTGAAATTCAGCAAGCCTTAGCCGACCCTGCAAATCATCACGATACTTGGCGAGCGATGGCCCAAGCACTTTATGATGATGGTCGGATTGATAGCGTGGATTACCAAAAGGCCTCAGAGTACATCGGTAAGGAGCAGGCAAAGCTACCTAAAGACAGCCATAACGATTACTTTGCGGGTACCGAGCAAGCTCGTGGCGTAGCTCTGCCTGCGTTCTTTTATGATTATACTTGGGATGCCGCCATGCAGTATAAGGATAAATGGGCAGAAGCTACTGCGCGTATCCAGTCGTTAGGTCAAAGAGCGGTGACGGGGCAAGATCTGATTGATACCACTGCTGAGAGTATTACAGACCAAAATACGCTTAAGTATTTAAGGGCAACTCAAGACAGGATTTATAACCTTGTTCCAAACGATAGTTATATTCGAGGCGCAGCAACGTTAAATACCTTGGCTACCGGCTTACAGTTAGGTAACCCGGCAACGGCATTGCTAAACCTGATTGGTGGTACTGCGCTAAACTTTCAGGCTTACGGTCCCGTTAGGGCGACCAAGGCATTGATTTCTGAGCTAAAAGACTTGTCTGGCAATATCAAAGACGCGCGAAAAGTTGGGATCTTAATTGATGATTACTTGATGCTCCAACAAGACGCAACCCAGGCAGGGGTAAACGAAAGCTTGCAGAAGTTTGCTACGAATATGATGAAGTGGGGCGGCTATACGCCAATGGAACTGTTTATCCGTACTCATTCACATGTGATTGCAAAAAATATGCTTCGTGAAAGTTTGGCTGCATGGAATCAACAAATTGATAGCAAGAAGTCACTCAAAGAGATGGCGTGGTATCAACGAAATGGTTTTGATGTTGATACATTGATTGCTGAAAATGGCCAAGGGCCAGAGACAAATCGCTTTTATCGCAAGGTAGTTAATACGACTCAGGGGAGTTATCGAATCGACCAAACTCCTATCTTTGTGGATTCGCCGATCGGTAAGTTCTTATTTAAGTATCAAAAATTTGGCACTCAGTTGTCTCGTATGTTCTGGATAAACCATTTAAAACCCTTTATTGATTCTGTTACCAAAGGTGGCGAGACGATAAAATACACCAAAGATGGTAAGGAATATTCCGCTAGGGTAAAAACGTTTATGCCTATGGTGAATTTCTTTGGCGGGGCAATATTAGCCGGTGCAGGGCTTAATGCTTTAAGGGCGGCTATTTTTGGTTACGATGATCCATCTCCAAATTTAGATGAGATAGAAAAAGCACTAGCAAACGATGACACAGCAAAAGCGGTTGCGCTATCTGCAAGCCTAGCTTGGAACTCTATGATGGCAACCGGCGCACTTGGTTTCTTTGGTAACTACATTCAAATGGCGAGAGACGTTGCCGATAGACAAAGAGTTAAATCTCCCATTGATCCACCTGCGCTTGCGCCAGTAAAAGCTTTTGCAGAACTTGGATTAATTCTTGCCGAGCAAGGTACGATCACAAAGAAAGACATAGATAAACTAGCCGACACGATTTCTATTTATCGAACCACTAAACGCGGTGTTTTAGGTGCGGCTGATAATGTTGGTTTGGGGTTTGACGTTGCACGATTGGAAGGCATTCGGCGAGATAGGAATGATATTCGTCGTTACATTCGCCGGTACAGTAATGATATTGGTCTCGAAAGTAAGCGTAGAGCTCCAGAACGTTATGGTAAGACAGAAATGTCACCGATTAATGGTGCATTAATTGAGGCAGCATTGCTCGGCCAACCAGAGCGAATGAAAGCAATTGTGCGTAAACATCTTGAAAGCCTAAAAACGCCTAGTGAAGTACAAAGCGCATTAACTAGCATGCGATCGGCCATTCGTTCAGCGCAGCCAATTCGTGTAAGTTTAAGCCCGTCAATTCGTGAGCGAGCAGAGTTCTTGAAATGGGCGGAAGATAACTTAACGGATTCAGACTATCAGAAAATGATAGAGATGGATCGCGCTTATGTTGAGGCAGCGACCGCAGCAGGCTTGATGACTAAATCAAGAAGAAATGAGCTGGCTAGGCAAGAGCGTAGGCATCGAACATTGACCAGGGAGTTTGACAGTGATCGAGCGCGAGAAAACTTCTTACGCAGACTTGGGGTTTAGTTTTTATAGAAAAGCCCTCCACTAAACAGAGGGCTTCTAATTCCAGACAGTGCAAGCGAAAGCTGTCGATGCCAAGTTAACTGCTTATGAGAATATCGCGCAACTATTAACTATTTATTCTGTTCTATTTTTGCGAAGTATATATAACTTTTATGCGCAATCGCATGCTTATCTGTTTGTCGTCATGATTTTTACAAGTAGTACTAATTGATATAGCTACATTAGTTCAGCCAAAAGAATAGTGTTCGATCAGTTATGATAAAACTAACCTTTATGTTTTAATATGGCATCGAGCTCTTGTTGAACTTATCAAAAGAAATATATTGCGATCTAAGTCGCATACGTTAGAATGCGTCGGTACTAAAGAACAGGTGCATCCGTATTTGTACCAAATTTTGTACCAAATCAGTTTTAAATATTAAGCTTTTGATATAAAGCATTGATTTTTAAGAATAAAAAACAAAACATGTGTTGCTTGGTGTGCAACACCACTGTAAGGATTATTCATGCCTATTATTACTCTTCCTGACGGCAGTCAGCGTCAATTTGATCACCCTGTCTCTACCATGGACGTCGCTCAATCTATCGGTCCTGGTCTTGCTAAAGCAACCATTGCAGGCCGTATCGATGGCCGACGTGTTGATGCTTGCGATCTGATTGAACATGATGCAAGCCTTGAAATTATTACGGTTAAAGATGAGGCTGATGGATTAGAAATCGTTCGTCACTCTTGCGCGCATTTATTAGGGCATGCTCTTAAGCAGCTTTATCCGCAAGCAAAAATGGCTATCGGTCCAACCATCGATAGTGGTTTTTACTACGATATCGATCTTGATCATTCGCTCTCACAAGAAGATCTTGAGCGCATCGAACAGCGAATGAAAGATTTGGTTAAAACCAAATACGCGGTTGTTAAGCATAAAGTCAGTTGGCAGGAAGCTCGGGATACTTTTGAATCTCGTGGTGAACCTTATAAGATCGAAATCTTAGACGAAAATGTTGCTCGTGATGATCGCCCTGGTCTTTATCATCACGAAGAATATATCGATATGTGTCGTGGTCCACACGTACCTCATATGGGTTTTTGTCAGCATTTTAAACTGCTCAGTGTTGCTGGCGCGTATTGGCGTGGTAACAGTGACAACAAAATGTTACAACGCGTTTATGGCACGGCTTTTCATGATAAGAAAGCACTACAAGCTCATTTAACTCGTTTAGAAGAAGCGGCCAAGCGTGACCATCGTAAAATTGGTAAGCAGCTTGATCTTTTTCATATGCAGCAAGAAGCGCCGGGGATGGTTTTCTGGCATCATAATGGCTGGTCTATCTTCCGTGATTTAGAAGTTTTCATTCGTCATAAATTAACGGAATATGATTACCAAGAAGTGAAAGGTCCATTGATGATGGATCGCGTTCTATGGGAACGTTCTGGTCACTGGGATAAATACGCGGACGCGATGTTCACTACATCATCAGAAAATCGTGAATATGCGATTAAACCGATGAACTGCCCAGGTCACGTACAAATCTTTAATCAAGGTTTGAAATCATATCGTGATTTACCCTTGCGCATGGCTGAATTTGGATCGTGCCATCGTAACGAACCTTCAGGTTCATTACATGGTATTATGCGTGTGCGTGGTTTCACTCAAGATGATGCGCATATTTTCTGTACTGAAGATCAAATACAACAAGAAGTAACATCGTGCATTAAAATGGTGTACGACACGTATAACACCTTTGGTTTTGAAAATATTGCGGTTAAACTATCTACCCGTCCTGAAAAACGAGTAGGCAGTGACGAGATTTGGGATAAGTCTGAAGAGGCCCTGAAACACTCGCTTGACGCAATGGGTATTGCCTATGAGATTCAAGAAGGTGAAGGTGCTTTTTATGGTCCTAAAATTGAATTCACTTTGTATGATTGCTTGGATAGAGCATGGCAATGTGGCACAGTTCAATTGGACTTCAATCTTCCATCACGTTTAGGCGCGACCTACGTTGGTGAAAGTAATGAGCGCTTAGTCCCGGTTATGATTCACCGTGCGATTTTAGGTTCTCTTGAGCGCTTTATCGGTATTCTTATCGAAGAATATGCGGGTTTCTTCCCAACGTGGTTAGCTCCTGAACAAGCCGTGGTAGTCAATATCACCGATAAACAGGCTGATTACGCTCAAGAAGTCGTACAAAAGCTACAAAAATGTGGCATTCGTGCGAAAGCGGACTTGAGAAATGAGAAGATAGGCTTTAAAATCCGCGAACATACTTTAAAACGTGTACCGTATATGCTCGTTTGTGGCGACCAAGAAATGGAAGCTGGTGAAATTGCAGTACGTACTCGAAAGGGCAAGGACTTAGGTAAATTTAAATTGGATGATTTTATAACTCACATCCAAGCCGAAGTTTCTAGCCGTCAGCTCAATCTGGAGGAATAAACTATTAAAGGCGGAAGACGTGGCCAACAGCCGGCCAAACCAAACCAGCACCGTTTAAACGGTGAAATTCGTGGCGTTCGTGAAGTTCGTTTAACTGGCGCAGATGGTGAATCCGTTGGTGTTGTATCAATCAGCGAAGCACTAGAAGCGGCCGTAGAAGCTGGTATGGATCTTGTAGAGATCAGCCCTAACGCCGAGCCACCTGTTTGTCGTGTGATGGACTATGGCAAATTCCTCTTTGAAAAGAGTAAAGCTGCTAAAGAGCAGAAGAAGAAGCAAAAACAGGTCCAGATTAAGGAAATAAAATTCCGTCCTGGAACTGATATCGGAGACTATCAGGTAAAACTACGCAACCTGACTAGCTTCCTTGAAGAAGGCAACAAAGTGAAAGTAACTATTCGCTTCCGTGGCCGTGAGATGGCGCACCAAGAAATCGGTGTTGATGTTTTGAATCGTCTGAAAGAAGATACGGCTGATATCGCGGTAGTAGAATCTTTCCCGAGCAGAATTGAAGCACGTCAGATGATCATGATGCTTGCCCCTAAAAAGAAGTAATTAACGGCATTGCAAGTAATAAAACCTAGTGATTAAAAGCTGGGTTTTATTCGCCCTAATTACATTGTTATTAAACTACTACAATGCGGAGTTATTCATCATGCCTAAGATGAAAACCAACAAAGGTGCTGCTAAGCGTTTTAAGAAAACAGCTGGTGGTATTAAGTACAAGCACGCTACTAAACGTCACATCCTGACTAAGCGTACTACTAAGAACAAGCGTCAACTACGCCCTAACTCAATCCTTCCGAAATGTGAAGTGGCTGGTGTTATGCGCATGTTGCCATACGCTTAATTCTTTTTAGTTTATTTATCGTTTAGTTTAGGAGAGACATAATGCCTCGCGTAAAACGTGGTGTACAAGCTCGTGCACGTCATAAGAAAGTTCTAAAACAAGCTAAAGGTTACTATGGTGCACGTTCACGTGTTTACCGCGTAGCTTTCCAAGCCGTTACTAAAGCAGGCCAATACGCTTACCGTGACCGTCGCACTAAAAAGCGCCAGTTCCGTCAGCTATGGATCGCGCGTATTAACGCTGCATCTCGTCAAAATGGTCTATCTTACAGCCGTTTCATCAATGGTCTTAAGAAAGCCTCTATCGAGATCGATCGTAAGATCCTTGCAGATATCGCAGTATTCGACAAAGCAGCATTTTCTGTTCTTGTTGAGAAAGCGAAAGCTGCTCTGTAATAGAGTTTTAACTGTTTAATCGAAAGGAGGGCTTAGGCTCTCCTTTTTTATAAGCGAGATAAAGGGCTCAATACCCCGTTTGCTCCTCTATCCAATACATGAGTATAAATTTGTGTCGTTGAGACGTCAGAATGACCAAGCTGCTCTTGTACCGTTCGAATATCAGCTCCTGATTCGAGAAGATGGGTTGCAAATGAGTGTCTTAGCGTATGGCAAGATACTGATTTTTTAATTTCAGCTTCTTTTACTGCTCTTTTTACGGTTCGTTGTAATGAGGTTTCATTAATATGATGCCGACGTAATAAGTTGCTTTCCTTATCAACCGATAATGCGTTAGATGGAAATAAGTAATGCCAATGAAATTCGAATGGTGCTGTCGGATATTTGCTATTTAATGCGTTAGGCAACCATACGCCACCATAACCTTTCGTTTCCATATCTTTATCGTAGTATCGTTTTGCGAGTGATATTTGTTCCTTGATTAAAGGGTGTAACTCTTTGGCCAGTGTTACTGTTCGATTTTTCCCTCCTTTTCCCTGCCATATCCTCAAAGCTCCATAATCAAAATCGATATCTTGTATACGTAAGCGAACGCATTCCATCAATCTTAGTCCTGAACCATAAAGTAGTTTGATGTGAAGCTGATATTTTGGATCAACATGATTAAAGAAGCGTTTTATTTCTTCTCGTGTCATGACGATCGGTAGCTTTTTTTCCAATTGAGATTTTTGGAATTTCATTTCCAGTGTTAATGGCTCTTTGATGATCTCCCTATACAAAAAACTCAGTGCATTCAAAGCCAATGATTGTGTTTTGGTTGCTACTTTTTTTTCAACAGCTAAGTAGGTTAAAAACTGTTCGACATCACGAGAGCCTAATAGATTAGGGTGAGTTTTATTATGAAAGACCACATATTGCGTTATCCAATGTATATAAGATTCTATAGTTTTGTTAGCATAATACCTGACTTGCATATATTCCTTTACGCTAAGCAGAAATTGAGATTTCATACATAAGTCCTTTGCTGTTTTTATATACAGTGATGTGGGTTTTATAGGCTGTCAATAACTAAGTGGCATTTTGCCGTTTATTTAGATCTGCTTCTCATTGCGATGGTGTATAACATGATGAATCAGATGGTTATTATGTTACGATTGTTCGACCTTTGCTCTAAAAGGCGGCGGTAGCGTGGAAGAAAAGACGGCATGTTTCAGTGTAATAAGCGTTAGCTTACCAATCGAAACTATCGCCCAGAATTGTTTATTATTTCAGGTGATTTTGCGGTAACTGAGATTGCCCTAATACAGCTACGATTAAGATGAAATTCTCTTCCTTTGTGAAGTAAGCAGTATGTTTTCCAATCGGAAAGTAAAAGCCGTTACTATATATTTCATGGCAGCTTCGTCCTAAATCAGGATTATCGGCGAGCATTTGAAAGCCAGAAAGTAGTGTTTCTTTATAACGTTGCCACTGTAATTCGGAAAAATTGTTG
>NZ_WXWK01000122.1:0-32240 GCF_009904835.1 Vibrio sp. V33_P6A3T137
CGCTTATCTCGATATTGATAATTTCAAATCGATTAATGATCTTTACGGCCATTACATTGGCGATCAAGTCATTAAGTTTGTTGCTAATGTCATTTTTCATTATGTGAATAAACAGAATCAAGTTTTCCGAATCTCGGGAAATGAGTTTGCCTTTATTACCTTTTCCAATGATCCGCTCAAAATTTGTCAGCTGATCATCGATACATTGAATCAAGGTTATCGCGATGCCAATCACCATATTAAAATCCGCTTGAGTATCGGTATTGCTAAAAAATCATTGCCGCCGATGACCGCTGATCAATTGATTCTTAATGCTAGTTTAGCCTTAAAAGATTGTAAAAAAACGCGTCTTCAGCAAGTTCGCTGTTATGACACGCACTTAAATGACTATTATTATCGACGAACCCAAGTAGTGAGTGCGTTACGCGCTCAGCTCGATAATCCATTAACAGGTACGTCAGAAATCTATATTGAAATACAACCGATTGTTTTTCGAAATCGGCCTAACTGGTCTTATTTTGAAGTCTTAGCACGCTGGAATAATAAACAACTTGGTTCGATTTCCCCTTTAGAGTTTATCGAGGTAGCCGAACAATCTGGTTTAATTATTGAACTTGGCGAACGAATTATCGAATTGGCTTGCCAAGCCAAACAAGTACTAGAAAAAGAGCTTAACTATAAAGTCACTTTAGGCATCAACTGCTCAGCCCATGAGTTCGCTCACTCCTCTCACTATTTAAATCATCTCAATTTAATGATTCAACAGTATGGATTCCACCCCTCAGAATTTATTATTGAGATGACCGAAAGCGTGTTACTCACTCAAACAGGTGAGGTGTCTAAACGCTTAAATTTATTACGAGAGCTAGGCTTTAAAATTGCATTAGATGATTTTGGCACTGGATATTCGAGTTTAAATTATATTCACAGTTATCCCATTGACTGTATCAAAATTGATGCCACTTTCATTCGTAATCTACTACGCAATAAAACATCAGAGCATGTCATTAGCTTAATCATTCAACTCGCTAAACAATTGAATGTCGACCTCATTGCCGAAGGAGTAGAAAATCAGCAAGAGTTGGACAAATTATATGAGATGGGTTGTGACGCAATTCAAGGTTATTATTTTTCTAAACCTAAGCAACCACTGGCGATGATCGGTCATTTACAAAACAATCCCCCCAAGCTGTAATGAAACTACTTGGGGGGCTTGATAGCTAGTGATTAGACCAATGGCTGTTCATCAATTGAATTGAACGGCCTAATCGTTAGCTATCAGAGTCCGACCCAGCCTTGCTTGCCGCAAGCATACTATCTTGCTCAGCCAATAAACGGTCTAACTCATTACGACGTGCAATAAAGTTCGCCATATCTTGCTTAGGAACCGAAGTGGCCATCGGAATATTGGCCTTCATAGGATCGACAGGTCGGCCTCTAACAATCAATTCATAATGAATATGTGGCCCTGTTACTCGTCCCGTTGCACCCGATAATCCAATACGTTGGCCGCGAGTCACCTTTTGTCCTTTTTGCACTAGAATCTTACTCAAGTGCAAATAACGGGTCATGTAAGTACTACCATGCTGGATAGTAATATAATTACCCGCATAGGGATGATTACGCGTCATCACGACAACACCATCACCAGTAGCGACAACCGGAGTTCCCGTTGGTGCAGCAAAATCAGTCCCATTATGTGGCGCGATACGCCCGGTCACCGGGTGGCGGCGATTAGGATCAAACCCGGATGACATTCGCCATTGACTAGTGGTGGGGTAACGTTGGAAAGCACGTTGTAAGCTTTGTCCGTCCCTATCATAGTATTGGCCATCTTTGTAAAGATAGGCGGTAATTTCACTGCCACGATTGTAGAGTTTGATCGCTTGTATTTCTCGGTTGCCGGTTAATTTTTCACCGACAAACTGACGTGATAATACCACTTCAAAGCGATCGCCAGCGCGGAGATCGCGACCAAAATTCACTTTATCTTTAAGCAGTGACACGATCTGATCAATGTCTGCACTGCCTAAACCGGCTTGGTTTGCTGACTGAGAAAAGCTGCCTTGAATTTCGCCAATCATCGCAAATTCGCGCCACTGCCCAGGAATTTCAAGCTCAGAGAAATCGTAATTACCATCGTCGAGACGTGTATAAACCGCACGCTTGACAACGTTAAATTCAAGTTCCATCTTGGCAAGGTCTTGACTGCCAGGAGATTTCCAAAAGCGTAAAATATTCCCTGGACGTAAAGTATCAAGAGCCAGATAGTTTAAATCTGTCTCCATGATTTTCATTAAATCTTGGTACCGGAATCCAAGCTGATTAAAAATAGTGCTTAAATTATCACCGGATTTAATTTGGTATTCGTAATCGGGATAAGCCACTTTGGCTTCACTCGCATCCGCAATAATCGTCTCAACAATATGTGATTCAGGAACAGACAAGGCGACCTTTTTCGAATAGGTCGTAGAGTTGATTGAAGATGAAATAGCGGCCAACGCGAGTAGAGGTAAACCGATGACAGAGACTTTCTTACGTTTAGATAAAGCAGAGAAGCGCAAAAAAAGAGACTTGGATAGCACAATTTAACCCGTTGGTACTGTTAAAAGAGACAAAAGAGTAAGACTTTCTCGACAAAAAGTCACCTTTTGTATGGTAAATAATCAGTAAAAGTGTGCTTATTTATGAAAAGTTATTGATTAAAGTTGAATTAATCGACAGAAAAAAAGCAAGACTCAGAAAAAGGAAATCTCCAGATGATGATAACAACGCTCGATTTATCACTGTTTTCTTTCGATGAAAAATCGTTGTTACGCTAAGTTATGCATCTCATTGAAACTATCATTAACGTAACAACAATCTTATGAAATCCTCTGCAAAAGCTTAAGCAACTATTGGGTATATTGACTTAAGAGCAAACCGCCATAAACATGAATTAATGAGAGGCTGGCTCATAGGTACGGATAAGACAGTTATCCTCGCCAAATTCATTGGCAACATAATGATCAGCTTGCGCATCATTGAGCCATTGTTGTTCATTGAGTCGGTAACGAAACTGGAATTCTGCATCCTTAGGTAAACGAGCTTTAAATTTATACACATTGGATTTTGCGGTTTTTTTCATAGCTTGAGGCTGCCAATCCAAAAAATCAGCGACAAGTTCTACACGCTCAGCATCTTGAGGGGCCTCAAGTTCAAAAGTGATTTCCACTTCATTTTTAGTTTTAAAAAAACGTTTATTGATCATGACAAACTCCATTTCTATTTTGTATCAATTTTGAACAACTGAAGAGATTATAAGCGCGCTTGCATACATGCTCAACTACTATCCCCAAACAACGTGAACCATTCACACCGAGCCTACCCGTTTCAATCTTTACAGGAGGGTAAATGAGCGTAGAATTCTCCGCGTCCCTATTTCTCCCTTCTTTTTCTAAGGTGATGATCAATGTTTGCCATTTATGACTCTTATAAAGCTGGCTTATTCAAGCCCAACCAGTGGATAAAAAATATCAGTGCCGGTGTGATTGTTGGTGTGGTTGCCCTACCTTTAGCCATGGCATTCGCCATCGCCTCAGGGGTCAAACCTGAGCAGGGCATTTATACGGCAATCATTGCTGGGTTGATTGTCTCTTTGTTCGGTGGTTCGCGAGTACAAATCGCCGGTCCAACAGGCGCATTCATTGTTATTTTAGCCAGCATCGTCGCTCAATATGGTATTACTGGCCTACAAATCGCGACCATGATGGCTGGTGTGATATTACTCGTTCTTGGTCTTGCTAAACTGGGGAGTATTATTCGCTACATCCCTCATCCGGTCATTGTGGGCTTTACCAGTGGTATTGGGGTCATCATTTGGATTGGACAGTGGCAAGAGTTTTTTGGTTTACCGGCAATTACCGGAGAACATTTCCATCAAAAACTTATTGCGCTTTTTTATGCCTTGCCCAGCCTAGATATGACGACTACCCTGCTCGCCCTATTTTCACTTGTGTTGGTTATTTGGGGGCCAAAACTTCCGAAGTTAAGTAAGGTTCCTGGACCACTATTGGCTTTAGTCGTTGTCACTGTATTTCAATATACGATTGGTTTTGATGACGTGCGCACCATTGGTTCTGCTTTCGGTGGTATTCCGCAAGGCTTGCCGGAATTCTCAATGCCAAGCATTACGTTTAGTCAAATGCTATCACTGATTGGTCCTGCTTTTGCTATCGCTATGCTTGGCGCTATTGAGTCACTACTCTCTGCTGTCGTCGCCGATGGCATGACCGGCACCAAACATAACTCCAACCAAGAGTTAGTGGGCCAAGGCATGGCGAATATCATCGCCCCACTATTTGGGGGTATTGCAGCAACAGGCGCTATCGCTCGTACCGCCACCAATGTGCGTAATGGCGGCAATAGCCCGTTATCCGGAATCGTCCACGCTCTGACTCTTGTAGTGATTCTATTAGTCTTAGCGCCACTGGCCGTCAATATTCCCCTAGCAACGTTAAGTGCCATTTTATTTGTCGTGGCTTGGAATATGAGTGAAGCACCACATTTTATTAAATTAATAAAACGCGCTCCAAAGGCAGATGTGGTTATTTTGCTGATCACTTTTGTATTGACCGTATTCGCCGATTTAGTGGTCGCTGTCAATATTGGGGTCATCATCGCGACCTTACATTTTGTCAAACGCATGGCCTCCAGTGTCGAAATTAAAGCCAGTACAAGCCCAGATTTAACTCAAGAACTTGCAGAGCATGGATTGTCTCAATTACCACGTGATATTGCCGTGTATGCTCTAGAAGGGCCATTTTTCTTCGCTGCTGCAGAAAACTTCGAACATGTGATGAGTAATATCCAAGAAACACCACGCATTTTAATCATTCGTTTAAAATGGGTACCTTTTATGGATATCACTGCGTTGCAAACGCTAGAAGCGATGATCAAACGCTTCCAGAAAAAACAGGTCCAAGTGCTGATCTCTGGAGCGAACTCTCGCGTGACACTAAAATTGCATCGTTCAGGGATAACGGAATTAATTGGTGAGCAGAATCTTTATGCTACGTTTTCAGACGCATTAAAAGATAGCTTAGCAAAACAGATTCAGCCTACGGTTAATTAAATCGCATCTCGAATTCTCTACTTTAAATTACGCCAACCATAGCAGCCCTTATTTCTTGTTTTTTTTCAATACTATATGGAAAACTATCAATAATAAGGGCTTTCTTAACTCCCTTCCACTCCTACAAAACAGTGCTATAACTCACAAAAACAACACCGCCCACTTAAACAATAATTTAACCAATGCAACAATAACAAAACAATTCGCTGCTATCTGTTTTTTGATTAGCGCAAACGATTGAATAACTAACCCTATTTATTGAATAGTATTGCAAGCAAGGTTGAAAATAGTTATTCTGCGCACATTGATTAAATAGGGATGTTTAGTGAATTAATATGCCAGGGAATGGCTTTAATTAAACAGTTGTAAACAGGAAAAGTAATGCAAGATAACTCTCAAACTTTACCAGCGCAGGAGAAAACTCTCCCTGCTGCCAGTCTGTGGATGTTCCTCATCCCATCATTAATTGGTGTGTTCCTGTTTATGGCACCCGTTTACTATAATGGTGGATTGACAATCCCTGTCGCCGTGTTAGCCAAATCGATACAAGCCCTGTTCGGTGATTACTTAGTCAGTATTATCACGGTCATTGTCGCTTTTATGTCCATCGCTTCAGTGGCAACTAAACTCTTTAAGCCTCGTGTGATTGTTAATTCCCCTTTCCTCAACAATTTATTCAATCCAAGCTGGGTATGGCTGACGGTTCGTGTTATTGGCGGTGCGGCCATCATCATGACCTTTTTTAAAGTCGGTCCAGAACTGATTTGGGAAGAGAACACGGGTGGATTAGTCTTAGAAGGCTTACTACCCACTTTATTCTCGGTGTTCATTTTTGCCGGTTTACTGCTTCCACTACTATTAAACTTTGGTTTATTGGAACTGATGGGAAGTTTACTCAGCCGTGTCATGCGCCCTTTGTTTAACCTACCTGGACGCAGTGCCATTGACTGTACCGCTTCTTGGCTTGGTGATGGCAGTGTCGGCATCTTGCTGACCAGCAAACAGTATGAAGATAAATTCTATACTCAACGTGAAGCCGCGGTCGTCGGAACCACTTTCTCTGCTGTCTCGATCACTTTTAGTTTAGTGGTACTCGCGCAAGTACAATTAGAACACCTCTTTTTGCCTTTCTACGGTGCGATTTGCTTGGCTGGTTTTGTTGCCGCGGTGATTATCCCTCGCCTGCCACCACTGAGTTTGAAGAAAGATGAGTTTATTGATGGGACTAAACCACATAAAGATGCCGATGCTATTCCAGAACAGCACAGTGCTTTCTCTTGGGGTATGTCACTCGCATTAGAGAAAGCCGCGCAAGTGAAATCCGTAAAATCGGTGTTTGGCGAAGGCATCCGTAATGCGGTTGATATGGTATTTGGCGTCTTACCGGTCGTGATGGGTTTAGGTACGATGGCTTTGATCATCGCTGAATATACTTCTGTCTTTGCAATTCTTGGTCAACCTTTCGTTCCTTATCTAGAGTTTCTAGGGGTACCAGAAGCCGTACAAGCCTCACAAACGATTGTGGTTGGTTTTGCAGATATGTTTATCCCTGCAATTTTGGCAGCGTCAATCGATAACGAAATGACTCGTTTTGTCGTCGCAGCAATGTCAGTCACTCAGCTTATTTATATGTCTGAAGTCGGTGCATTGTTACTCGGTAGCCGAATTCCGGTTAATATCCTTGAGTTATTTGTGATCTTTATTCTCCGGACTCTTATCACACTACCGGTTATTGTCGGCGTTGCTCACTTAATTTTCTAAGCTAGCACAGTCATTTTAGATAACAAAAAGCGCCATTTCATGATGGCGCTTTTTATTTTATCCCTTTCCAATTTAACTTATTGCTTACTGGCTAATGCAACTGAAGGAAGATGAATAGCATTACTCGTCATCAGGCTTAGGCGCTGTTTTCTTTTTCGGGATAAATACTGAATCACCCACCGCCACATTCTGATAAAAACTTTTATCGCGTTTCACTGGTTTTTGGGGCAGCTTTTTAACCTGCTTTTTCACTTTACCTGTTGAAACCGTTGCTTTATTCAGAGGCTGACGAGGACGTAAGCCTGTAAACTTACCTTGCAGACCTTCTAACACTTCAAATTGAATATCTTGCTGCAAAAAGGCTTCCACTCTTTTAAAACTGTCCCAATCTTTAGGACCAACCAAAGAAATGGCATCACCTTGATTACCGGCACGCCCCGTACGACCTACGCGGTGCACATACTCTTCCGTATGTTTCGGCATATCAAAGTTAATCACATGCGTGACGTTGGCAATATCCAATCCTCGAGAAGCAATATCGGTGGTAACTAAGATCTTAAATACCGCACGTTCAAATTGACTCATAATCGTATTACGTTGAGTCTGAGTGAGGCTACCACTGAGGGCAACGACTTTTAAATTTTGCTCATTTAGCTTATTAGTTAAACGTTCCGTATCTGCGCGAGTCGCTGTGAAAATGATCACTTGTCGATACTCAGCATCGTTTAAGATGCGATCCAGTAATGCTTCTTTATGATCCAGATGGTCACACAAATAGAAACGCTGGCGAATGTCTTTATGCTGTTCATTGCCTAAACCAATCGCAATCCGTTTAGGCTCTTTCAACATCTCATGCGCAATGGTGTTCATTTCTGCATGATCCAACGTGGCAGAAAACATCAATGTTTGTCGGCGACGATGTTTAGCAGCATTGTGGATATGCCGTAACTGTGGTGCAAAACCGAGATCCAACATCCGATCTGCTTCATCAAGAATCAGCGTATCTAACCCTTGTAAGAAAAGAGAGCGATGTTCAAGGTGATCCGCTAAACGTCCCGGCGTAGCAACAATAAACTTAGGACCTCGACGCAAGGCATTCACTTGATCATTGAAGTTTTCCCCTCCGGTGATCAAGGTTGCCGTGTAGCTTAATCCCGCTAATGCCGAACGCAATTCACTGTAGACTTGTTTTGCTAACTCACGAGTGGGGACCAAGATAACGCCACGAGGGTCACGTGCAGATAACGCTTTGGTTTTTAGCGCTTTATGCAGCATTGGAAGCAAGAAGGCTAACGTTTTCCCCGAACCCGTTTTGGACGAAGCCAATAAATCTTTACCTGCCATCGCAACAGGAATAGCTTGTCGCTGGATATCGGTCGCTTGCTTAAAGTCATAATGTGCTAATGTTTTTAATAAGCGATTGTCTAGGCCTAATTCTTTAAACTGCAAAGGATTCTCCAATAAAAATAACGCCGCCTGAAAAGTAGGCAGTCAACAAAATATCAAACGTAGTATACCAAATCACTTGCAACGACAGTTAACGAAATGACGCTTCCTTCAATCCGCCGAGATATAGGCTCTGTGATAAAGTGAATGCGGCTTCCAACCTCTGATTATAGCGTCAAGTAACGACTGGGTATCAAGTGACATAATAACTTGAATGTGACCGCTATAGATAGCAATCCCATAAAATATTCTCTGTTTTAGACAATACCAAAGTCATAAAACATTGAGGCAAAGCCCAAACAATTGATTAAGGTATAAAATTTTGGGTTATTTTGACTTTTAATCTATAGTCGTGAGTGAAAATAGTGTCTACACTTTAACTCGCTACTATATGGTATACACCTAGGCGGTTGGTCAATGCCTCTCCGGAGCACATGAAGTGGCAGGTCGATGGCAAGATAAGTAAACCCCATTAGCATGGGCCAGCTTGTGGAGCCAATACCACGCTAACCTCAAGTAGCAACGGATCGCCAGGGTCAAGTGAACAATAATGTATAGGGCGTATTTGATAAATATCAACAAGGAGTTCAATATGAACAAAATGTTACTTGCCGCTGCAGCGTCTTCTGTACTTCTCCTAGCCGGTTGTGCATCAGGTCCTGACGAAGCAACCACGACTAAGCTAGATCAGTTAAACAACCAAGTCAGTCAACTCAATAGTCAAATTGCAGCACTGAAAAGTGAAAATGCCTCGCTAACTGATGCAGCCCTCGCTGCACAAGAAGAAGCAGCACGCGCGAACGAGCGCATCGATAATATTGCTCAGTCTTACACCAAGTAAGTTGTTCGATTCAGTAAAAAGGGTAAGTAAAACTTACCCTTTTTACTTTTCCTCATCTCAACCATCACACTCGACTCTCAATGTCGTTCAGTAACCCTCAAGAATTTTCAATCGTTGCCTCTAATCAACGTCCGTTTTTGTCGCGTTCAATTCAGCCGCTTTTTGCAAACTGTACGCCGTCAACGGATCGATGTTTTGCACTAATTTTTCAACCTGTACAATGGCGTCGATGGATGAACTATTTTTTCGATAGCTCAGGTAAATTGGCCAATACCAATCGGCAACGGCAGCCACTCGATACAGTTGTCCCGATTGGATGAAGGGAGCAACCACCGATGCGGGTAAATAAGCACTCCCTCCTTTCTCTAAAATAAAATCTAAAGCAATACGCGCCGTCGAAGTCCGTAAGAATGGCGCAGGTGCTCGAGGATGCCTATCGGCATGCTCGGAAGCAAAACGCATTCCCCAGTCAACATAAACATAACGATTCTCAAAAACGCTATCAGCAGTATCTGGTCGAGTTGAAACAAGCACTAACACCAAGTCGGCGACTTTCTTGCATTGCAGCTCATCGGCTTTAATTTGATCAAAAGCAAACGCCATATCCAGCGTGCGTTCAAGTAACTGACGGTTCAGTTGCTCTCTCCCCATCACCTCAGCTTTAAACCCATAACCACTAAACGCATCAGTCACCGCGCTTAGACAGTTTTGCAAGTACGCATCCCATATGTTAGGTGTTCCGCCTAACGTGAGCTGTAGCGCCTTACCGCTCTCTAAAGAGAGCTCAAGCTTAGCTTGCTGTAACGTTGCGACCATGACCTCTGCATAACCGACCAAACGTTCACCAGCTGACGTCAATTTAATGTTGTTTCGATCGCGGCTAAACAGCTGCGCGTCAAAATAATTTTCTAACTGTTTGATTCGAGCGCTAACGGCAGCTTGAGTCAAATAAAGATTTTCCGCTGCCCGTCCAAAATGACGAACTTTAGCCAGTTCAAGAAAAGTACGAAAGACTTTTACGTCCATTATTGAATCCTCTGCTATGACTGGTGAAGATTAACAAGGAACGACAATTATGACGATAAAAAATTTTTGTTTTTCTTTTCCAGAGTTTGCGCCTAACTTTCGCCGTAATCCACAGCTAAGTAATGGTGTACCTAAATGGCCTCAGAGATACGCCGTATCACTGGAACATTGAGCCGAAAATACCTTTAAGTACTCCGCGTATTCACACGAGGTTGATATGTCTGAAACAGTCTTTCGTCACGGTAAAAAACGTTTTTACGATACCAAAAAATTTCCCCGCGGTTTTGCCAAGTCTGGTGATTTCACTTTAGGTGAAGAAGAACTGCTGATCCTTTACGGAGACACTATGCTTGGCCTTGAATCCGGTGAGCTAAGCCCAGAAAACGCTGAAGAACAGCATTTTGTTGAAGTGCTAGCTAACCCAGAACTGGCGAGCAGTAAGATCGAGCGAGTTTGGATGAAGTATGTGCGTCTATCACGCGGTCGTAAACGCTTCCATACCCTAAATGGACGCAACAAACCCGATGCGTCCGATGATTATACTGATGATGAACCAAGCTTGGTTGAAGAAGATTAATCATTACGGGGCATAGCAGACCGCTCATCAAATTAACCCCGTAGTGGGCGTTAAGTCACAGCTCGGCGGTCAATGCCTTGCACTTGATGGCTCAAACGCTACATTAGTGATTGTTTTTTTAACCCAATGAATCTTTCTCCCAAAGCCCCTAGTCTATTTTGGTTCGGGGCTTTGTTTTTTCTATCAATAACAGCCAGTAAGGCATCAATACTCTACCTAACCCAGATTCTATCCACATTATCGCATCATATACCCAGACTACTTGGAGTTGCAGGTAGGCGGCAAGTGGCTTGAGAAAACAGACCTATTTAGCCAATAGCGCAATTTTTTTCAGAAAACTGTCGCGTAAATGCTCTTGGTCGTAATCCAAATGATACGTATTATGGAAACCCACTTTGAGTTCAACACCATTGCCTCGCAGATACACAGTGTATCCATCGTAATCAGAAAAGGCCTCTATGCCTTCATAAATTTTACCAAACTCTGTCGGTGTCCCGTGTTCCATTACTTTTTCGTAAGCGTGCAGTATTTTGCTTGATTCAAGTTCATTTTTCATTGCAGTAGCTCCCTTGAGTGCTCTCCTATTTAGTATGGATAGTGAGATGATTTCTCGCCACTCATTCGCTCTAAATATCAACATTACCATTTCGGCTAGAACGATAGATAAAGTGACAAGACTTAATTCACTCCGTGAATTTTTTCTTTTTATCATTCAATAAAATCAACCCAGACGCTTCATGTTAGTCGATGACAAAGGCATTCATTGGCTGATAAAAAGCAATCCATCTCCCTAAAACAAAAAAGTTTGACCCAAAGCATAGCCGTTACCAACAACTTATTTTATAATGAAAATTAATGTAATTAGCACCGTATCCATAGCACTGAAAGAAATGGGTGGGCCAGACCTCATACCATAACAACTTTAAGTCGCCAGGGGATCAATAAATATAATTAGGGGTAACTGATGAGATTAATTCCATTACAACAAGCGGCACAGGTAGGTAAGTGGGCTGCGGCACATATTGCAAAACGTATCAATGCTTTCAAACCGACGGCCGACCGCCCTTTTGTACTTGGGCTGCCAACCGGAGGAACGCCGCTAGCCACTTACAAAGCACTGATTGCGTTGTATCAAGCTGGCGAGGTCAGCTTTAAACATGTCGTGACGTTTAATATGGACGAGTACATTGGTATTGCTGAAGATCACCCAGAGTCCTACCACTCGTTTATGTACAATAATTTCTTCAACCATATCGACATTCAGCCACAAAATATTAATTTGTTAGACGGCAATACTGACGACCATGAGCTGGAATGCAAACGCTACGAAGATAAAATTAAATCTTACGGTAAAATTAATCTGTTTATGGGTGGCGTGGGTAATGACGGACATATTGCTTTTAACGAACCTGCGTCATCACTCTCTTCACGTACTCGCATAAAAACCCTAACTGAAGATACTCGCATTGCTAACTCTCGCTTCTTTGACGGTGATATTTCACAAGTACCAAAATACGCTTTAACCATTGGCGTGGGGACATTATTAGATGCTGAAGAAGTGATGATCCTTGTTACTGGACACAATAAAGCACTCGCCTTACAAGCCGCTGTTGAGGGTTGTGTGAATCATATGTGGACCGTATCAGCGTTACAATTGCACCCTAAAGCGGTGATTGTCTGTGATGCTCCCGCGACTCAAGAGCTTAAGGTCAAAACGGTCAAATACTTTACTGAGCTAGAAGCTGAAAATATTAAAGGCTTCTAAGCAAAAATTTAGGCCCGCATAATCGCGGGCCTAATTATTTAAGCGACCTCAGGAATAGGCTTAGGTGGATCGTCTGGATTAGGTTCTTTCTGTACGGTTGGAATTTGACCTTCTTCAACGGCATGTTGATAACAACCCGTCAATTTAATCGCCAAATACATATCCGCACGCAACACCAGTCCACCGTCTCCAACAGGGACTCCCGCAGCTTCACACCATTGGCGTAAACTGCGCTTGCGTCCGGCAAGAATTAAACGAATACCACGTTTCTTGAGTAAAGTCTGCGTTTCAGCCAGTACCGCCATCACACTTAAATCCAAATGAGTAAAACTCGCTACGGCATCAATCACCACACAGCTCAACTCATCTGGATTTTGATCAATCTTTTCTAATAAACGTGCTTTAAAATACGGCGCATTAAAATAGGTTAATGGTGAATTAAAACGATACAACAAAAGACCAGGAATGGCAGACGCTTTACTGGATTCATCCATGGTACGAATTGTACCGTCTTCATCCAAACCTAAGCACTGATCGCTCGGGCGCATCACCACACGTAAAAATTGGAATAATCCTAATAAGACGGCAAGCGTAATACCAGGAATTACCCCTACGACCAGCACCGCGATCAACGTAATCGACGAGAGATAGAAGGCATCACGATTGCGTTTTCTTAATCCCCAAACCCCTTTGAGATCCAGTAATGACATTGAAGCAATGATCAAGACGACTCCTAATGCCGCACTCGGAATATATTGCAATGGTTGGTAAAGAAAAATCGCCACAAAACCAATCACTACAGCAGCAATGATTGAGACTAATTGCGATTTTCCGCCATTAGCATCGTTCACGGCCGTACGCGAGTCCGCCCCACTAATCGCAAAACCTTGTGAAAAAGCCGACGCTAAATTTGCTAAACCAAGCGCTCGAAACTCTTTATCCGGATTAATATCATAACCATTTTTCGCCGCAAAACTGCGCGCAGTCAGCATCATACTCACAAAACTCACTACAGCTAAGTTAAGTGCAGGCACAACCAATTCTCGAGTAATACCAATATTAAATGCTGGCGCTTGAAAAATCGGTAGGCCACCTTCGATAACCCCAACAACACTTACCCCATAACGATCAAGTTTAGTGAACCATACCAAAATAGCCGCAACCACGATGGCTAACATTGCCGCAGGCCACGCAGGTCGAAAGCGTTTCGATAACCAATAAACGAGTAACGTTATTCCGCTGATCAACACCGTTTGCCAGTGTAAATCCAATAAACGGTGGGGAGCTTCAATGATTCTTTCTAATAGATAACGCTGCTCATAGTTAATGCCGAAGACTTTACCTAGCTGCCCAACAATAATGGTTAATGCTACGCCATTGAGTAGCCCAAGTAAGATAGGGCGAGATAAGAAATCAGCAAAAAGACCTAAACGAAAGCGACTCGCAATTAAGCACCAAAAACCGGTCATCGCCGTCATGGTAATGACCAACTGCCAGTGTTTAGTCGGATCGCCAGCGGCCAAAGGTGTAACGACAGCGGCCACTACCGCGCACGTCGCCGCATCAGGCCCCACAATTAGTTGTCGAGAAGTACCAAACAACGCATACACCATCATCGGTAGTACGCAGGAATAAAGGCCAACAATCGCCGATACCCCAGTCAATTGAGCGTAAGCAATCGCGACAGGTAGTGCGACTGCCACCACTGAAAAGGCGGCACGAACATCATCCAACAACCACACTTTTTCATACTGCTTAAGCTGATATAACCCAGGCATCCACTGCTTGATTGATATTGACTTCAATGTTGTTTACCCTACCAAAGATTGCCAAATAATAACTCAGAGCTGTTGTTCAGCTTAGAGCGACTGACGATGATACTGAAAAATGGATCGTTATCTATCATAACTCAAGTGTTATAAACTATCTCGGCTAATTAGATGATTTATATAACCAAAAATCACAGAGATAGACTTGGATTTGTTCATAGCGTCACTTCAATTAGCAAGGCGATATCAACGTTTACTATCACATAAAGATAATGATCATTCTTTCACTCTGCCCAAAGGTTTTTTATGAATTATAATGCTGCTATTTTTGATATGGATGGCCTACTGCTTGATACCGAACGCGTGTGTTTAAGAGTATTTGAACAAGCATGCCAGACGGTAGGTGTTCCTTTTCTGCGCGAAGTCTACCTCTCTGTGATTGGCTGCAACGCCGCTGGAATTGAGCAAGGTTTAAAAGCAGGCTATGGTCCCGATCTTGATTATCCACGGTTGCACAAAGAATGGCGCAAAGGCTACGATGCCGTCGTTAAACATCACCCGATTCCCGTCAAAGAAGGGGTCATTGAGTTACTGGAATGGCTGAAGCAACACAATATTCCTACTGCTGTCGCCACGTCAACGCAAAAAGAGGTCGCTACCATTAAATTACGCTTAGCCAAACTTGATCACTATTTTGATTCCCTCACTACGGGTTGTGAAGTTGTCAATGGTAAACCCGATCCTGAAATCTACCTTTTGGCAGCCCAACGACTGTCGGTAGATCCTCAACAATGCTTAGCCTTTGAAGATTCCAATAATGGCGTACGCTCGGCCATCGCTGCTAAGATGCATACGTTTCAAATCCCAGATCTCGTCGAACCTAACGATAGCATCCGTGCACTTGGCCATCATATTCGACCATCATTACAACACGTTTTAGCCGAGTTACAAGCATAAAGCCAGCAGACTCACGGATGTTAGACCAACCACCAGAGCAGTATCGATACTCTGGTGGTTGGGTTGGGTAGCGTAACATTTAGCGTTTCATACGTCGCCAAAGCAT
The DNA here is from genome assembly GCF_009904835.1 of Vibrio sp. V33_P6A3T137. Classification (NCBI taxonomy): domain Bacteria; kingdom Pseudomonadati; phylum Pseudomonadota; class Gammaproteobacteria; order Vibrionales; family Vibrionaceae; genus Vibrio; species Vibrio sp. V33_P6A3T137. The sequence continues at coordinate 15,362 of NZ_WXWK01000122.1, forward strand.
TTTTTCAAGTTCAATTAAGATCATGACTGCTATTCCGTAGGCGACCATCACTGCCCAATAGCTAGCCGAAATCGGCGCACTTTGAAATAGCAAGTTCATGAAAGGCAAATATAAAAATGCCAATTGGGCGCAGATCATCGACACAATCCCAACGACAATCCACGGATTGGTCTGCCATGACATAGTAAAAATCGAACCATTCAAACGACGGCAGTTTAATAAAAAGAAGCTTTGCACCACCACAAATAGCGTAACAGCAATACTACGTGATTCTTCTAAGCTTGCTCCTTGCGTAACTGACCATTGGAACAATCCAAATGCCCCCAAGAGTAATAGGCTACTGACCGAGATAATCCGCCCAACAATTTCTCGGTTTAATATTGGCTCTTTTAACTCACGAGGCTGCCGTTGCATAATTCCCTCTTCTTTAGGTTCAAAGGCCAGCATCAAGCCAAGAAAAACGGCAGTAGTCATATTCAGCCACAGTGCTTGGACGGGCAAAATCGGCAACGTTAATCCAAAGACAATCGCCACCATGATGACTAACCCTTGGCCTAGGTTGGTCGGTAAGATCCACGTGATGAACTTAGTCAGGTTATCAAAGACATTACGCCCCTCTTCTACCGCCGCTTCAATCGATGAAAAATTATCATCGGTCAGCACCATATCCGAGGCTTCCTTCGCCACTTCTGTCCCGCTGATCCCCATGGCTATACCAATATCCGCTTGCTTTAAAGCAGGCGCATCATTAACACCATCTCCGGTCATCGCGACAACCAATTGGTGAGATTGTAAGGCATTAACCAATTGTAGCTTTTGCTCCGGGGCAACCCGAGCAAAGACTGACACTTCACGACAAGCTCGCTGCAACTGCTCTTCGTCCAATTCACTCAACTGCTGCCCTGTTAATACGGCCCCAAAATCAGAGTGCGTAGCACTAGCAATCCCGATTTGAGAGGCGATCGCTTTTGCCGTTAGCGCATGATCGCCCGTAATCATCTTGACTTGAATACCCGCTTTTTGACAGATGTTAACGGCTTGAATCGCTTCGGCACGAGGAGGATCTATCATCGCTTGCAAACCTAAAAAGATAAGATTCGCTTCGCCTTCATGTTGGTTAAAACGCTGCAGCGTTTGTTCATGATGATCAACCCACTGCAACGCAAACGCTAATACCCTCAACCCTTGACTCGCCCATTGAGTAACTTGCTCATCGAGCTTATCGTGATCGAGTGTGACTAAACTGCTATCAGCCATTAATTGCTGACCACAACGACGACTGATTTGCTCTACCGACCCTTTAAGGTAAATCAAATTATGTTGCTCATCAAAACGGTGCAAGGTCGCCATATATTGACGGTCAGACTCAAAAGGAATGGTATCGAGACGACGGTAAGTTTGCTGACAAGAGGAATTATCTAATCCTGCTTTTAATCCGCAGGCAATGAGCGCGCCCTCGGTTGGATCGCCTTCCACCAACCAACGATCTTCTTTTTCCAACAACCGTGAATCATTATTCAATAATCCCGCACGTAATAAATGTTGAAAAGCATTATTCTCTTTCCAAATATCAGGAACTTCACCCTGCGGAGCATAACCACTGCCTGTCACTTCAAGAGCAGAGCCTCCCGCATAAAGCTTTTGTACCGTCATTTGGTTTTCGGTCAACGTCCCCGTCTTATCTGAGCAAATAACATTGGTCGAACCGAGTGTTTCTACCGCTGATAGCTTACGAATAATCGCATGACGCTTTGCCATGCGACGTACACCTATCGCTAGCGTAATGGTAACTACGGCAGGAAGACCTTCAGGAATCGCTGCCACCGCCAAAGCAACGGCTGCCATAAAGGTATCTGCAGCAGGCAAACCGTAACCCAAGCCGATAAAAAAAGTCACTCCGGCTAATACTAAAATTACCCATAACAGCAATTGGCTAAAGGCATGAATTTTCCGAGTTAATGGCGTTTCTAACTGAGTCGCCCCGGCAATCATACTCGCGATTTGGCCCGTTTGTGTGTCATCGCCAGTGGCGACAATGATACCTTGAGCGGTGCCATAAGTGACTAACGTGCCCGCAAAAGCCATATTTTGCCTATCACCTAATACGGTATCTGGTTCAAGCTCGCCCAGCCGCTTTTCAACGGCCACCGATTCTCCCGTTAAGGTTGATTCATCAATTTGTAAATCTCGGCACTGATAAAGGCGAATATCCGCAGGCACTTTATCACCGGAGGCTAAAACGACAATATCGCCACATACAAGATCCGTGGTAGCCACCGACTGTTTTTTACCATCACGGATCACTGTTGTATTGGAAGACAGCATCTTCTTGAGTGAGTTAATCGCTTGCTCGGCTTTGCTTTCTTGCATAAAACCTATCAACGCATTGATTAAAACCACCAATAAGATGACCCCAGCATCAACGTATTCGCCCAAAATCGTCGTCACGAGTGTTGCGACTAATAATATGTAGATCAAAGGGTTATGAAATTGTAATAATAAACGTTTCCATGCTGGCATCATCGCCTGACCAGTAATGACATTTCGTCCATCACGCTCTAGTCTGATTTGAATTTCTTGGGATGATAAGCCATTGTCTGTATCGGTATTGAGCTGTTGGACTATATCTTGCTCGGATTGGCTATGCCAGGCTTGGCGGCGGACTTTCGTTGTCGCGGTGTTCGGTGAGTGTTTTTCCATAATCACCTCCTTTAATGATGACCCTAAATAAAGACAAACGGCTTGTTATTTTTTACCTGTAGTACATGAAGAAACGGCATCAAACTCTGCCAAAGCAGTCTCCTATAAATATAGCGTCTATGGAGCAAGTGATGAGAATAGCAACAAAAAATTGTCTTAGTGTTCAAAATTTTTCCGTGAATCAACATCAATAAGAACCTGATGCCGATTTGACCATAATAAGAACCAGCTCTCATTAAATAGACAACATTCTCATTAGTGAGACGCCATTTTTGTAATATCTGTTCAGATAACACCTGAGGGTGACACAAAGAGTGCTAAAGTAATGTAAACACACGACCGTTTTAGGGATGAAGATCTTGCCAGTCAATCGCACAAGACAACGCGCCTTCTCTTTGTTGCTTCTGCCACTTTTGATTTATTTTGCCACTTTCCCACTGATTAGCGCTTACGCTACCAACTTATTATTGACGCAAAAAAAATCTCAAATAGAACGTTATTTGACCCTACGTAGTAACGAGTTACAAACCATGATCCAACAGCAGATCAAACAACTGCAATTTGACTGTAGCGCTCATGACTGGCAAGTGATTCGCGATCCTCACTATTACAGTCGTTATATTCGTTTTATGGGTATAGCAACCAATGAGGGGACACAATGCTCAACTCTTGGGTATCCATTAGAACTGAATGCACTCAATGACCTAGGTAATAGTAATAAAGAAACCGCGGTATTTTCTCTCGCGGCAACACCAGACATTGCCGGTACAGAAAGTGAACTAATGATCCAGTTTTCTCAAAAAGGTAACACCGCGATTTGGGTTTTGGATAGTAGTTGGACACAGAGTAAACTTAATCAACCTTGTTCCGGCTGCTTTTATTATGAAGCGCGATTTGTCAATCAAGATCATCCTGTATTATTAGTTCAAAGAGGCGATGAAGCCATTCTCAACGAAGCTAACGCTCATTCATTGAACGTATCAGTACAAGGCATTGCAGCCGCTAATACACAAGCTCTATGGGCAGGTCGAGCCTTACAACAGTATGTACAACATAACCTATTGATCTGGGGTACGCCATTGAGCCTTTTATTTGGTGGTTTACTGATGGGCGGCTATTGGATTATGCGAAACTACCGGAATTCAATTGAGGGTTTAATTGAAAAAGGGATTCGAGATAACGAGTTTCTTCCCTATTATCAACCCATCATCGATAGCCGAACTAAGAAAATTGTCGGTTACGAAGTACTTCTGCGTTGGCAAAAAGGGCAAGAATTGATCGCCCCAGATTTATTTATTCATGCCGCTGAAAGCACAGGATTAATCATTAAAATCACCAATCAAATCATTAAGATCGTCTTACGTGATTTAGAGCAGTTACCAGTGTCACATTGGGTTAGCATTAATTTGGTCGCTGAGCATATTGAAAAGCGTCATCTTTCTACTCTGCTACGTTCTCTGAATTGGCCTCAATCTGAACGCATGAAGTTTGAACTAACAGAACGTATTCCGATCAACGATTTAGCCGTCGCGAGTGAGGAAATTGCCCTACTGATGAACAAAGGTTACCAGTTTAAAATCGATGATTTCGGTACAGGTTATGGGGGGTTTTCTTATCTACAACATTTGCATATTCGTAGCATAAAAATAGACAAAATGTTTGTTGATACGATAGAAACCGATGATGTGAAAAAGAGCGTGCTAGACTCGATTATTGCTTCAGCAAAAGCGGTCAATATTGAGTTAATCGCAGAAGGCGCAGAGACCATCAACCAAGTCGATTACCTTGCTCAACAAGGTGTGTTTTTAATTCAAGGGTATGTCTACGCAAGAGCGATGCCGATTGATGCGATAATCAAAAAACTTCATGCTGAAGAATCAATCACGGTGAACTGACAATATCTCGTCGTGATAACTTATCATCACCAAATTGGCTTATTTGTAAAAAATAAACTCGACACTCCTCGCTGTTGATACCCTTCATACTGAAGCAGCAGCGGTGTTGGCGACGTTCGTTCACTCCAATCACATCGTTTGCCTATGCTCATGGGGATTCACTCACTTACCGCCTACCTACAACGCCAAGTCGTTTGGGTATAGCGAGTATGACGTCGAGGTTAGTGACTCGGTCGGTACGATACTATGGGAAATCACTATCTGAATAACAAGCTCAACCAATAAGCTTAGAATCCAATCCCAGCACCGATGGTAATTGAGGTTGAATCCGCGCTACCTTGAGTACTGTAACCGATTTCTAGAGAAAAATTCGAACCATCCATATTATTCAGATTGACCCCTACGGCTCCGGTCAAACCAAACCCATCACTTTCAATGTCTTTATAGGTTCGATTATAGTATTGACCACCCGCTCGCAAATACACATCACCAATCTGCATTCGATGGCGCAGCGTCATCGTTAGAGGCACTGTATAGGCTTTATAGGCGTGTTTTTCACCCTCTTTGTCTTTTAAATCAGCGTGCGTTTCACCGTAGCCTAAGTTAACTGAACTTAGTGGGGTTAAGCGGTAGGAGCCTCGCACTTGCCATTGATAACCCGTGGCACTTTGTCCGCCGTAAGACACTTGTGTAGGACCAGCGCTAGCCGTCATATTAAAAGGGGTAGATTGAGCATAAACGGGGGCAGCAGCAGCCAACAATAAAGCCGCTAAGCTTAAGGTTGGAAAGTACTTTTTCATGAGTATGTCCTTATCTGTCTCTAAAGCGAAAAGTGTTTCTAGTTTAACGGCTAATCAACAAAAAAACTTAGCCCTTTTTATCACGGGGGAGAGCTAAGCCACAAAATCACTATGTACATAGCACAATCCAGCCACATCATACGACTGAATCGTCATTACCAAACCACTTGGCGCAACAGGTAATCACACCCTATGGAATAAAAATAGCAAAATAGGCATACTGTTGCGAAATGATTGAAATAACGAACCCATCTATCGTATATAAGTATACCCAAACGACTTGACGTTGCAGGTAGGCGGCCAGTGAGTCAATCCCCATGAGCATAGGCAAACAGAGCGGGTGAACACTTAATTTATCATTTTGATTGGAGAGCACAATGCGACGTTACGTTTTACGCTTGACTAGAATAGCGCTATTGATTGGCGTTCTCTTATCTGGAACCGCTGGCGCTTCACCACGCGCTGAAATGGCTTGGTCCATGATCGCTGAAGGCGCAGTGTTGATTGATGTTCGAACTGAACAAGAATTTATGCAAGGGCATCTTGACTCCGCTCAGCATATTCCACTAAGTGAAATTATGAACTCTGGCTTAACCCAATTTGCCAAAGACCAACCTATCGTGCTTTATTGTCGCACCGGTAACCGCTCTAATATCGCTAAACAACATTTGATTAAACAAGGGTTTACTCATGTCCATGATGCCGGCGGACTGGATGAAATACGCCAATCCCTGCCAAATAGAAATTGATTCTATAGTATGAAGACTCAAGAATATCAAACGCTTGGCGAGGTCATCGCCGCGTTAAAAACACCCCAGTTTACCGCCCAGTTTATCCAACTGCTTAAGCGCTTTGTCACTTTTGACTGCGCCGTGATCCTAGGCTATCGCCAAGATAAGCATCCGATTTATCTTTATGATTCACTACCCTCACAACGTCAATTACTATTTCAGCACTATTTAACCCATTCGTATCGATATGATCCCTTTTACGTCGCGATCGTTGAGCAACAACAAACTGGTGTTTTACAACGTAGCGAGTTTAAGCCCGTCAATCCATTACAGGAAAATTATCATGTCGATTTTTATCAAAAAACCGGTTGGCAAGATGAAGTTTGTATTGCCGTCGATCTGGAGGATAATCGCTGGATCGTTATCTACTTAGGCATGCTACAAACCGATCAACCTATTTCACAACAACAAATTAATGGCTTAAAGCAGAGTTTTACGGTTTTGCAGGCGTTATGCCGCCAACATTGGGGCACACAAGCATTATTTCTGGCAGAAAACAGTCAATCAGAGCATGATTTACGCCACTGGGTAGCAGCAGCGATCGCTGATTTTGCCACCGATTGTCTGACTCCTCGCGAGCAACAAATCACTACGTTATTGGTTCAAGGACTCGATTCTCAAGAAATCGCCGCGCAGCTTAGCATTAGTCACGGGACGGTAAAAAACCACCGCAAACGTATTTACCAGCAATTGCAAATCTCATCATTAAGTGAATTATTCCAATTATTTTTAAACCATTTGATCACCAAAGGCTATTGAGAGCTGAGTTAACGCGCCCTATCAGCTTTACGTCAGCGATTATTTCCTCTCATCGATAAAATTGCCCTATCTATCCCTTTAGGGACATCGTCTCTGATGGGTTTTATCCGTATTCTGGCTAAATCCAGTCTATAAAAGATGAAAGGCAGTATGAACTCAGCACATTTTCTACATGAATTAGCCCAACGAGGTTTAATGGCACAAAGCACGCCTATCGACGAGCTCAGCGAGCTTTTGAACCGTCCACAAACGCTTTACTGTGGCTTCGACCCCACTGCTGGCAGCTTACATATCGGTCACTTAGTGCCTTTATTAATGTTGAAGCGTTTTCAAGATGCAGGGCATACCGCCATTGCTCTGATTGGTGGCGCAACGGGGATGATTGGCGACCCCAGCTTTAAAGCCGCAGAGCGAACATTGAACCCATCAACCACCGTTCAGCAATGGGTCAATGATTTAGCTCAGCAAATTGATCAAGTGATGACACCACATCTGACTCAGCCACTTCTTTGTGTCAACAACGCAGATTGGATTACAAAAATCAATGTGATCGACTTTTTCCGTGATATTGGTAAGCACTTCTCCGTCAATGCGATGATCAACCGTGAATCGGTCAAGCAACGGTTAAACCGTCCAGATCAGGGGATCTCGTTTACTGAATTTAGCTATTCCCTTTTACAGTCATTTGATTTCGCCCATTTGAATCAACAATATCAATGCAAATTACAAATTGGCGGTAATGATCAATGGGGTAATATTGTTAGCGGAATCGACCTTACCCGCCGGCTTAATAATCAAGTGGTTCATGGTTTAACCCTACCTTTGATCACTAAATCAGATGGCACTAAGTTTGGTAAAACAGAGAGTGGGGCTATCTGGCTCGATAGTAACAAAACCTCACCTTATGCCTTTTATCAATTTTGGCTCAATACCGATGACGCTGATGTGTATCGTTTCCTACGCTACTACACCTTTTTGTCACTGTCTGACATTGAAGCCATTGAGCAACAAGACAAAGCCAGTACGGGTAAGCCACAAGCTCAACAAGTGTTAGCTGAACAGTTAACTCGCTTTGTACACGGTGAAGAAGGCTTATTAAGCGCGCAGCGCATCACTCAAGCGCTATTTCGAGGTGAGATGAACCAACTGAGTTTAGCTGAGTTGCAGCAGTTGGAACTGGATGGGCTGCCTTGTTATCAGACAGATAACGCGGATAGCCTAATTGAGTTGATGTTGGTTACTCAATTAGCTAGCTCAAAACGTCAAGCCCGCGAGTGGTTAGCCAATGGTGCGATTCGTATTAATGGTGAGCGTATGGATCAAGAACAGCTCAGTAGTCAGTTTGCCTTGTTTGATCGCTATTACGTGATACAACGCGGTAAGAAACAGTTTGCTTTGGTCAAACTCAATTAAGTTTTACAGTGTAAATAGGCACCATAATTATGGTGCCTTACAACCTCAACCTAGCGAATAAACCTCAGCTCACTGGTAGAATATGATGATAGCTAATCATTCTCTATACTTAGGGTCCGCTGACCTTTTGAGCTGATTTTTCAGCAATTTGTGGCTTCTTTATACAAGGCCGAGAAATGTAGTTATTCTACCTGAGAAGCCGATAACGCCGTAGAAAGGAACCATAAACGCAGCCCGAAGGGTTCAGCTAAAAACGTTTTAATCGCAAAGGGTCAACAGACCCTATAAACATTCAATAACAAACCACACGTTAAGAATATTTTTATGTTAATTCATCCCTCTTTATGGATTTGGATACCCTTGTTGCTGGCCGTAATCGTGGGCTTTCAAAAACGTCTTTTACTCACCTTCTCGTTACTCGCTCTCTCACTGCTTGGAGCATGGTTCATAGGACGCCTCTCTAGTCTCGCGTTTTTGTATGTTTCACTAGGGCTGATACTCGCGTATTACACGCCATCGCTCGCCAAGCGTTGGCAAACCGTCGCACAGTGTACTTTGCTCGTTTGGTGCGGCTTATTGTTGTTACACATTATCCCAGGATTTGAAAACCCTAAAGTCTTAGATGGGGTACTGGCGGGACCGAATAGTGTCCCTTTCAATCTCTATCTTAATCTCGATAAACCGATGATCTTCTTTGCCCTTCTGCTGGCTTATCCTACCCTATTAGGTCATCAGCAGCGCATTCCTTGGCGGCAAGTGGTTTTACTTTCACTACCATTATTTAGTTTGTTATTGCTTGCTTGGGGATTCGGTGCGATTAAACCAGAGTTAACGCTCCCTACATGGTGGTGGTTATTTGCTCTTAATAATGCGTTGTTGACCTGCGTTGCAGAAGAAGCGTTCTTCCGCGGCTATTTGCAACAAAAAATAACGGATAAGTGGGGATTTGGTTTAGGTATTATTATTGCGAGTAGTCTATTTGGCTTAGCCCACCTAGCTGGAGGCGTCACTTTAGTACTATTTTCCATCTTAGCTGGTGCTCTTTATGGTGCGATCTATTATTGCAGTGGTCGTTTGTGGGTTGCCGTGCTATTGCACTTCTTATTTAATTTTATCCATCTTATTTTCTTCACTTACCCAGTCGCACTTAAAACCTCGATATAAACTAAACAACAAAAAATGCCGCACTTGTACCAAGTCGGCATTTTATCAATCTCGATACTCATTACCAGCCTTGAGGCCGATACACTAACTTAGCCACGCAGACGTTGAGAAATAATCTGATCGATACTCAATTTACCCGAACCAGACATCATTAACGACACGCTGGCCGCCAATAAAGCTAATGCAAATTCGTAACCACCATTCGACATGAATAAACCATGCTCAAAATGCACCGCAAAAATAGCTACTAACATAGTTACAGAGAGTACCGCTGCAGCAGGACGAGTCAAAATACCCAGTAAAATGGCTAAACCACCAAAAAACTCACCACTGCCGGCTAAAAATGCCATCAACATACCCGGGCCTAAACCAATCGATGCCATCCACTGTCCGGTACCTTCTAAGCCATAACCACCAAACCAGCCGAATAATTTTTGTGCGCCATGTGCCATAAAAACAATCCCAATCGGGATACGTAAAGCCAGTGTACTGTAACCAGATTTTGATTCAACAAGCTTGGTAATGAGTGATTTCATGTCTTTTCCTCAATAAATTCAACGATTCAATTTAGACAAAGAGTTATTGTCTTTCCTAAGATAACGCTTAGTTTAGAGAAAAAAATTGTGATGGAAACCCATATAAACTGACAATAACATACGAAATTTCTGAACAAGATGAGTATTAATGGCTATTGAGCCAATTCTGCTCGTCTCAGTCTGTATAATCTTCATCCAATTGTCGCTATTTTTATCCGAAAGCGCCGTTTATACCCCTATAAACTATCCGTGTTTGTACAAGCCATGCTTCGCTATACTACGCGCCAACTCTTTATACGGTTTTTAAAAGGTTTCCAATGAGTCACTATGTTGTCTGTGCTCTGTACAAGTTTGTCGAGCTTAACCATTACCAAACACTACGAGCTCCAATGCTTGAGCTAATGGAAAAGCATCATATCCGCGGTACATTATTACTCGCTAGCGAAGGGATTAACGGCACGGTTGCCTCATCACGAGAAGGCATTGATGCTTTAATTACTTGGCTGGATACAGAGCCTTGCCTCAAAGGAACCGTTTATAAAGAATCTTTAGCTTCAGAGCAGCCTTTTCAGCGCAGCAAAGTCAAACTCAAAAAAGAAATCGTGACGATGGGGGTTGAAGGTATTGATCCTCGCCATGTGGTCGGCACTTATGTGAAGCCGAAAGAATGGAATGCACTGATTTCCGATCCTGAAGTGTTAGTCGTCGATACTCGTAACGATTACGAGATCCAAATTGGCACCTTTAAGCATGCTCAAAATCCGCATACCGAGACTTTCCGTGAGTTTCCCGAGTATGTAAAACAAAACCTCGATCCTGAGAAACATAAAAAAGTAGCGATGTTTTGTACTGGCGGCATTCGCTGTGAAAAATCCACCGCTTATCTCAAAGAGCAAGGATTTGAAGAAGTTTATCACCTCGAAGGTGGCATTTTAAAATACTTAGAGGAAGTGCCAGAGCAAGAGAGCTTATGGCAAGGTGATTGTTACGTCTTTGATGGCCGTGTCGCGGTTGGTCATGGATTGCAAGAAAGTGATTACCAAATCTGTAATGCCTGCCGCTTACCGATCACCGAACAAGACAAACAGAGCGAACAGTTTGAACAAGGGGTTAGCTGTCCACAATGTTTTAGCACTCATAACGAAGAGCAACTGGCACGCTTTCGTGAGCGAGAAAAACAGGTGCAGTTAGCTAAGCAGCGCGGTGAAGCGCATATTGGCAGCGATACCGCGCAGATTATCGAACAAAAACGGGCTGAAAAGTTAGCCCGTAAAGCCCAGCAACGTAACCAAAAAGCCTCTCGTTAATCTGCCATTCAAGCTTTGGCTTTAATGATTACCTTCATTAAGGCTAGTTCAGCGCGTTAGAAGTAACGCTAGCGCGCTGCTCATGTTTTGCGGCTAACCCCATAAAAACTCTCAGCAAAATTAATGCCGCCGCAGCGCCAATCAGCGAGACATACAGCGTACTAAAATAATTGAACAACTCGCCCACGACACCCAATGCCACACTCGCCACTAATGAACTGATACTAAGAATACTGGAAAACAGGGTTGATGCCGTCCCCAAACGATCAGGCATCATATCCTGCAATACCACCATGCCTAAGGTTGCACAGACACCGATAAAAAAGCCATTAAGGATTTGCGCTAATAATAAAGTGGTGAAGGTTGTATTGGTTAGCATAATCAAATAAAACGCCATCCCGCTGATTATACCCGCGCACAGAAGTTGAGTCGTACCAAAACGCTGCGCTAATTTCCCAGCCAGCAACATGATTGGTATTTCACATAACGCCGCCATCCCAAACAATAATCCTAACCAATGAGCAGGAACGAGCAACTCTTGTGAAAGATACAACGGCATGCTGGTAATGTATAAATTATTCGCTGCAAAGGTAAACACCATCGTCATACAATATAAAACGATAAGCCGCTTTACCGCACCTTGCTTGGGTAATGATAACGCGGCAGCAGGATCTGAGGCTGACGCTTTTTCAACACCTTTCGGTAAATATTTAGCAATCAGCACAATAGCAATCGTCACAATCACAGCAGAAACACTGAATGCTGCATTAAAACCAAAACTGGCTTTGAGCATAAATGCCAAAGGAGGGCCAAACACCCAAGCTATCGCAATCCCAGCGCGCATCGTGGCAAGAAAGGTGGTTTTATCTGTCACATGGCGATCAGCGTATTCCCGCCCTAGAGCAAACAGTTGACCAAATGACGCCCCACTGACACTACCAAATAAGGTCACCACAACAATCGCTAACCAATAACTGCGAATGAGGGTAAAACTGACCACAGTGATCAAATAGCAGCCAAGTGCCACCAATAAAATCACTTTGCGTTGCCAGTGCCGATCCGATTGTCTGGCTAACCACTGCGACACCGCCACGGAACTCACTACTGCCATCACCATATACAGACTCAGCATCATCGGTGATGCGCCGAGTGCTTCAACAATAAATAAGCTCGATAATGGGTAGAAAAAAGCCCCACATAATCCCGTCACTAAAGCGGTCATGATAAATAGCAAGGCGGTTTTATCTTTATACATTTCAACGTATCCAATGGGAGGAAATAACTCTAAACGAGTCACTCTACAAGGCCACAATCTACCCAAGCTTATTGACATGATTGCTGTAAGTTGCAAGGGAATACGCCGCTAGTGTAATCAAATCCGATAAGATAAATGATGATATTCCAGCCTCTTTTAATACTAATCCGTCAAAATAAACACACTATTTGACAGAAAAGACCAAGCCTTTATGATCAAAGAAAATAAATGGAGAGACCCAATGCGCCCTTTGATTGAAAATGTATTACAGGATCCAAGCTGCGATTGGCTCATCCGTCATTATCATTGCCAAGCTAATACTGAGGAATTTTCTTGTCCATGGCACTACCATACGGAATATGAATTGGTGCTCTATCACAATCCGAACAATAACTTTCAGGGCAATTATTTTGCAGGAGACGCCAGCGGTACTGTGGATAATCACACCTTGCTTTTATACGGGCCCGGCTTACCGCATATGATCACCGGACGCCTACACCACAAACAAGCGCAAGCGCTACATTCAACCATCGTATGGTTTAAACAAGAGTGGGTTGATAAGATTCAAACTATTCTGCCTCGAACTCAGCCTATCAAGCGTTTACTTGAAGGTTCAGCTTATGGCTTACAGCTCTGTAGTGCAACGGCACAACGTATTGCTAAGCAGTTAAGTGGCATTGAAATGTTAGACCATTCTTATCAAGCTTTACGCGTCATTGAATCGTTATTGATCATGGCCGAAGATCAAAATGCACGGCGCTTATCGGCCTCAGCCTATCGATTATCGCAATTAAGCGCCGACAGTGAAGCACATAAAAAAGTTCATCTCGCCAAGCAGTATATCGAAAGCCATTTTGCCGAACCAATCAAAATAACCGATTTATGCCGCACACTGCACATGAGTGAAAGTTCGACCTATCGCTTATTTGAAAAACACTATTCGATGAGTTTTTCTGAGCATCTCAAACAGTTTCGGATTGGTAAAGCCTGCGAGCTGTTGGCCAGCTCTTCGCTCCCTATTGCCCTAGTGGCAGAGAAAACTGGTTTTAGCAATCTCTCTAACTTTAATCGCCAATTTAAAACCATTAAAGCGATGACGCCAAAAGCATTTCGCAACCAGTTTCAAACTCTACGTTAATCGTCATCAGTCAAAAGCTGTGTCGCGGCAATGCCATTATCTTGTAAAAATGCCAGTAACTTGACCAAATTCTGTACTTGAGCGGTTTTATCCGCTGCAATCACAATCGGCTGTTCGCTGGTTTTGCTGCGCTTTAATAATGCCTCTGTAAAATCCTGCCAAGCGACATAAGTGGTACCATCAATTGCCCAATACGGCTGTTGAGCCAAAATATTCACAGTAATGGATTGGGTATTGATTTCACTGACCACAGATGAATCGGTGCTCGGTAAAGACACGTCTAATGACGTAAACTTAACCGCTGCAGTCAGCAGTAGAAACACCATAACAATAAAGATAATATCCAATAATGGCGTTAAATCTGGCATCAATGAGGATTCTGTCGTTGGCGGCGTTTTAATCATGATGGATTGACCGCTGTTTTTTCAACGACATCATTGGCGTGGCTGCAACGCGCATTTTTAGTGCTGCAGTCATGCTGTAGCGACACCCCTTCAAGCCATAGATTGACATAGTTTAAAGTATGCTCAAGTTTCGCCATGACTCTATCTGCCCATGCACCAAGTAATTGAGCTGCGGTAATCGCAGGAACGGCAATCAATAAACCTGCTGCCGTGGTGCGCATCGCAATCCCTAATCCATCGGCGAGATCATTCGGTGTAATATTGCCAGACGAAAGCGCGACACCTTTAAACATTTCAATTAATCCGAGTACCGTACCTAATAAACCCAGTAATGGACTGATCGCACCAATGAGGGATAATAATCGTAATCCGGAATGAAGCTGATGGCGCTTATCTTGAAGCCAGATCCCCGCCGTATCTTCACGTAGCCCTTTAGAAAAATCGTGATGAGCCAACAGCATCGCGACCCCTTTGTAAAGCAGTGACCGCTTAGTCGATAACTCCTCTGCTAACGCTTCAATTTGATCGCTGTGCATCGGGGAAATTTGATTAAGCGCCGCACCAATCGAACCTCGACTGGCCCCAAGGGTAAATAACACTTGGATTAGACGTTCAACGATAATCATCGTCGCGAAAAGAGAGCACAAAAATAGTGGCCAAGCCATCAGGCCAAGCTCTTGCTCAAGTTGAGTCAGTAGTTCCATTATCCTTCCAATTTAAAACGTACAGGGATTTGCACACGGTGAGCCATGGTTTGCCCATTCACCGTGTAAGGTGAAAATTGCCATTGTTTAATCGCATTCAGCGCCGACTGATCGAGCAATTGAGCCCCCGATGAAGAGAGTAAAATTTGCTTAATTTGTCGGCCATGTTCATCCAGCCATACTTCATATAACGCCACCCCCTCAATACCGCGCTTTTGAGCCAGCCTTGGATAGTGAGGCGGTGTTGGGCGCGAAAGAAATGAGGGCGTTTCCACAAGCGTAGGTTGATTGGTTACCCCACTACGACTGGGCGCTGGAGCTGGCTCCTTATTCTCTTGCAACTGATTAGTCGATTCTTCCTTGACTAACGATGATGGCGGCGCTGTTTTTTTCGCCAATGGTTGAGTCACAGGAGAGGGCTTCTCGGGCTTTACTACCTTTTTCGCTTCTTGAGGCTTTTTCTGCTCTGGCTTAGGCGTATTCGGCTTACTCTGCTGTTTAGCTTCAGCTGGCGATGACACTGGCAGCTCATGACGTACAGTTTGAGGTTGAGCAACAAAGTTGAGCGATACCGAGGTCGATTGATTCCCAGCTGGCATAGCAAAAACTTTGGCTTCATCATCCATCAACAGCAGGGTTCCATGAATGGCAAGTGAAAGTATCGCCGCAACACAATATCTGGGGAAATTCACGTCGTGCTCCAAATCAAAACTAAGCGCCTTAATGGGGAGATTATTACCCAACAACTAAACAATATCAATTATCAATTGCATTATCATTTACAAAAGATAACGACTTGAGCCGAAGGGGTAAAACTTGATGTAAAGTTTTATATTTCAATGAATAAGAGTTTAGATTGAGATATGTCAGATGAATGTTTTGGGCAGAATTAGTCAATGCAATACCATAGTTTCAGATGTCAGAAGACAATCTAAAACTATGGTAGAGCAAAATAACGTTTTACTTTAATAATTAAAACTCATATTTTGCCGTAATTGCAAAATTACGCTTCGCTTGAGAATAATCATTATCTAAAATATTCTTACCTCTAATATCATTCCAGCGGTAGTACTCTTTATCTGTAACATTAAATATACCAGCAGTCAAAGTCAGGTCTTTGATTGGTTTATAATAAGCTGTAATATCAAAAATAGTTGAACTAGATAACTCAACTTGATTCTCTGTACCACCAGTTGCTTTATCATTATTAATATTACGGTTTGATTTTCCCGCAGTATAATTAAGCTTTAAACTCGTTCCCCATGTTGAATCTGGATCATCAAAATTTAAAGCTGCCACAACATTCCATGGATTGATACTATTGAGAGGTCGTCCATCACCATCTTTACCTTCGGTATAATTCGCTGCTAGTCGAGTCGTCAATCCTCGTGGAGCATTCAATAATTCATCTAATTTTAACTGATTAGATAATTCGACGCCCTTAATAGTCGCTTCACGTAAATTGATATAAGAGTAGTAGTTTATTCTCGATTCGACCTTAGTCACTACCTGCTCTATAAAATCATCATAGCTGCTATAAAATAGTGAGACATCTGTCGCGGAAAAATCGTTATTGTGGCGATAGCCTAGCTCATAAGAAAGGCTTTTTTCAGACTTAAGATTTGAATTGGGTTCATTAACGTAACCATGAGCAGGATTACTAAAGGTATAGTAGAGCTCGGTAAAGTTAGGTGAGCGCAACCCCTGACTCACTTGCGCAAAAATTGCACTGTTTGGATCTAAACGATAAAGAGTACCCAATCGCCCGGTTATGGCAGAATCATTAAACTTGGATAGTCCTTTTCCCGCATTATCGCCAGGATCAGTACTGAATGAATCGTAACGTAAACCAGGTGTTACAATCAGATTACCATTAAAAAAAGCAATTTCGTTTTGAATAAATAAACCAATTTTCTGTTCTTCGGCATCGGGTGTATAAACAATCACCTGATTTGGTGTCGCTGGATCAGAATTATATTCATTGTTAATGTTTGAAATATCACTGCGTAGTAA
>NZ_WXWK01000164.1:0-31470 GCF_009904835.1 Vibrio sp. V33_P6A3T137
ATCGATTTGAAATTATCAATATCGAGATAAGCGAGAGTGAAAGATTGATAATTATTATCTACTAAATATTCTAGTTGGTCGGATAAATAGTTACGGTTGAAAAGGTTGGTTAGGCTGTCATGAGAAATTTCATAACTCAACTGTTGAGCGAGACTGTTAAAGCGTTGGTTCATCCATTGATAGACAAGATGATGGCGAACAATGCGAGCAACGGTACAGTGAAGCTCAATCGCCGCATCAAGGGTTATGGGTGGCTCATGAAACGTCGATAGGAGAATACCGAGTATATCGCCATTATCAGCATAAAGCGGAACACCGATATAAGTGATGACTGCAGCATGGTAGAGCGAATGATTATCGTGAAATGGGCGATGAAGTGCATCGTTATGAATGACATACTTTTGTTTACTTCTGATTAACTGCTCATAAACGGTTCCTTTGAGTGAGTAATCGCAGGCAAGCGCATGGGGCTCTTTACCCGCATAGCTCAACGTCCTACCTTTATAGAGAGATTTATCGACCTCTATTAAATAAGTCGCCCAAGAATTCAAATGGCTATGCAAGGCCTGCACTGAACGTTGATAAAGGTCTGAGCTATCTAGTAAAATAAGCTCATTAATTATATCAAGACTCGCTGTATTTTGAGTCAAAACGCTGGTTGCTACCATAACCCTCTCACTTTTATTAATCCTTATGGTTACTATAAATGGTCGCATTCGATTATTAATAAAAAGCATTCATAGCATTTGATTGCAACATATCAACTATGGATGAGGATCGGTAATTTTTCCACCGTTGCCATCAGTAATTGCTTAGCTGTATTTTGTGATGAAAAATCAATAACGATGGCATAAGTCGTCGTGAGGCAGAGATCGAACAGTACCATCACCTAACCTTCGCATCTTGTAGTGACTTGGGTATAATTACCTGACTCAATTTATAGGAAATATCATGCAACAGAATCAATTTGAGGCTTTAGTTGAAAGCCTTTGCCAATGGTCAACGCTTCCTCAAGTTCTTGAGGTACTCAAACAGTCGGATGATCAAGACATTGCTGAGGCCGCCGCTTCGTTAACGGGACAATTTGCGCTTGCTGAGGTTGACGGTGAACCGCGTATCTATCACGTCACCACTGAGATTGATGAGCAAGGTCAAGAACAGGAGTTTGTCGAGCATGTGATGAATGAAGGTGAGGATGTAATTAAGTTTATTGCTTGGTTTTTTGAGTCTCAGTTTTCAGTTAAGCACAAAGAGACTTACCAGGCTGCAGGAAAAACCTATCAGCAACCGAAACGGACAGTGAAGTAATTTAACAACATTAATTTGTGATCTAAGTCTTGTTTTGGCTTTTTGTTATGCTATTATCAGCGCATTAAGTAATTAAATTACAAAAATGGGTGAGGTAATATCATGGGTAACGATTTAGGTTCAGCCTATATTGGTCAACTTATCGCCAAGCAGATGATGCATGAAGCGTTGTACGGTAAGGTAAAACCAAAGAAGAAATCTTTCATTAAAAGCGTATGGAAAAAGCTCAGTAAGTAAGCTGGGTATAGAGAATATTAAAAAGCCCTGAGTCATCGACTCGGGGCTTTTGGCTATTTTTTCGCTAATGAAATAACGTTATTGAGTGGCTCATCTTGTGGTGAAAGCGTTTTTGGATGCTCAAGCAGCCAAGTTTGCAACGCATCGTATCCCCCGATGTATTGCCCATCTAACCAGATCTGTGGAACGGTGACTGGAGTCTTTGCCCCAATGATGGCTTTGACTTCAGGGATCATTCGATAGAGAGCAGCACTATTTTTGACGACATCAAAATACTGAAAGCGAATGCCAGCTTCCTGTAAGGCGAGCTTGGCTTTTTGACAATAAGGACAAGAGGCTTTACCGTAAACGATATTGCCTTGCAAGGTATCACGTTGTACCCACTGTTCGATTACCGCTTGTATGAGAACCCCTCGGTTGAGGGCTTCACCTTGGCTAATCACTTTTCCCTCGACAATCACAATCGGAGCGTGCCAAGCACCGTATTTCAGTGGTTCCCACCAATGACTAAGCCAATCTTTGTTTTGTAAATTGATCTCGATTCCAGCCAGTTCATTGGTAAAAGTATCCTCAAGGATATCGTGAGTAAGCGTACATTCACCACAGGGAATATTGACTTTGAAAGGTCCGAATTGACCAGCCCAACGGTATAGAGTGATGTTGATTGGTGTCGCCATAAGTAACCTCGACGGTGGCTAGAGAAGTGAGCGGTTGACCGTATCTTTAAGCGGCTTAGAAATAACGTCCCTTAAGTATATAAGAATTTTTATGGGTACAGAGAGTTTATCGTCAGAAAAATAAAACGACCAATGGGGTTGGAGCCGTTGAGAGATAACTTTTGACAAAATGAGGTCATCTTTGCGGATACGGCAGTAATAGCAATGAAAAGGGCCAAGCGGAGCTTGGCCAAAAGGACAGTATGCAATGGAGTTTATGAAACATTAAAAATCGTAACGTAATCCAAAACGTAGAGTATCTTCACTCTGAGTCTCAACGCCATTGACGACAACATCATCAAGGTTGTTCAGTTTATAAGAGATGTAGCTACGTAAGACAGAATTGAATTGATAGTAAGCGGCAAGTTCGAAGAAGTCTGCGCTATCTGTTTTGTTTCCGGAGACTTTATCTTCACTTTTGCCGTAAACGCCTTTCAACGTCATCTGTTTGTTTAGCTTATAAGCGGCGGCAAGCTCTAGAGCATTAAATTCACTATTGGCTTTATCATCATTATCACCAAAAGAGTAAGTCGCCCCTAGCGATAATGCATCAAGTTTATAGCCCACGCCGAGTAACCATTGATTTTGCTTGCCTTTACCGACGCCATTGTCACCGGCTGAGTAGGCTGCACCAAGATCCAGCCCGATAGGTAAAGAATACAATCCAGAAATACCATATAAATCGGCATTATCTTTACTATTAGCGGCATAGGTTGCTTGCAGATTAAGTGCGTCAAATTGACCACGGTACGCAATCACACTGTCTGTTTTATCAGAGGCTGAGCTAATGTACTGTTGGATCCCTGAAAACTCGGTGGTATCGGTGAGATTAGAAATTTGTACCGCTGCCATGTCCTGCTTACCGAATGAAAGATCACCGATATTGGTTGCAAAGCCAGCATACATGTAGCGATTTGTAAACTCTTTGGTTCCGGTATTTTGTTCCGCTTCGTAAAAAGCAAATCCTCTTAGGTCATCGGCAACTTGAGTTGAGCCTCTTACATTCAGACGAGCACGCGTACTATCTTTCATCGTCCCATCAATTTCTGCGCCTTTATCACCGATAAAATCACCACGGAATTCAACGCGACCACCAATTCTCAACTCAGTGCCATCAGCGCTATAAACGGTTGCGGCTAAAGATGATCCAGAGACCAATGCGGCGAGAATGGCGGTTGTCACTGCTGCTTGTTTCATTATTATTACCCTATTTAGTAAATTGAGCTTCATGCTCTATGGTTGGTTTGAGAGTAAGGTAGAACGTTTAGATGACGATTTGATTGCTCAAATGTGACGATTAGATTTTGTTTTTATTGAAGAAAAAAGACTCGACGATGTTTTCATTTACGTTCACTGGAAGCGGGAAGTGAATCTATTCATAGCGTGTTTTTTGATGGTTATCTTTCGACGAAGGCTTGGCGATTTTTTAAGATAGGTTACACTTTGTGCTCACTCATTATTCAAGGACGAGCGATGAACGCGGTACGTTATGAACAACAATTGGTTTACCCATCAAAAATACTGTGTGTCGGGCGTAACTATGTCGAACACATCAAAGAGCTCAATAATTCGTTACCAGAGCAAATGGTGGTCTTCAATAAGCCCAACAGTAGTATTGCAAAACAATTACATGCCTATCATCAAGAAACCTTGCATTACGAAGCGGAGATTTGTTTTCTTATCCGCAATGGTGAATATGCGGGTGTCGGGCTTGGGCTTGATTTAACCAAGCGTGCTTTACAATCTCAGCTCAAGCAAAAGCAGCTACCTTGGGAGCGGGCGAAAGCGTTCGATGGCTCGGCCGTTTTTAGCCGTTTTATTGATTTAACAGGGATAGATATCGCCACTTTACAGTTAGAGCTATACATTAACTGTGTGCGAGTACAATGTGGTGGCGTTGCGCAGATGATTTTCTCTCCTGAACAGATTTTAAGCGATCTTCAATCTTATACTACCTTGCTGGATAACGATGTGGTGATGACGGGAACGCCACAAGGGGTTGGTGAAGTGCATCGCGGCGATGTTTTTCTTGGCCGTTTAAAATCTGCCGAGCAAACCTTGATCGAAGTGGAATGGTTGGCTGAATAGCTACCTCAATAGCAATCTCACTGGGTTTAAGATAGAATCTGCGACTTTGTGCTGCTATTGAGCGATGATAATGATTGATTTGACTATTTTACCGCTGTATCTCACCGCGGTGATTGCGTTGCTGTTAATTCCCGGCCCCGATATGCTGTTAATTGCCAGTTCTAGCTTGAGCTATGGGCGTAAAGTCGGGGTGTTTGCTAGCTTAGGCAATGCGACTTCGGGCGTTATTTTAACCTTACTCGCTGCCCTTGGTGTCTCGGCGATGGTGGCAATGAGTCCAGTCGCGCTCACTATCTTGCAAGTATTAGGCGCTGGTTATTTGTTGAAAATGGGCGTTGATTGCCTGCGCACTAGCGCCAGTTTTGCGCCAAGTTTATCAACAGAAGTCACCTTGAGCAGCACGTTTTACCAACGCGCCTTGGTGAGTAACTTGTTAAATCCCAAAGCGTTAGTATTTTTTGTGATGTTTTTACCCCAGTTTGTGTCGAGCAATGTGCCAGCAAGCTCTGGTGAACAGATGCTGGTGCTGGGGATTTTACTCAATATCTGTGGGTTACTGTTTAATTTACTGTTGGTGGGTTTAGTCGGTTGGGGCGGGCATGTCTTGCTCGAGAATGCCAAGTTTCGTTTATATCAGCATAAGCTGATGGGCGGGATCTTTTTCTTGCTCGCCTTATGGATGCTGAGTGACCTATTGCTTAACTTTCTGTCTATTTAAAGCCATTGCAGCGTTATCTCTTGTTATCAACCCTCGCTTTATCGTTATAAAGCGAGGGTTGAATTTATTTATACTAGGCTGTTTTGATGTTCGCTGATCAGCAGTGCCATTTGTTCTTCAGCACGTAGCTCAGCCTCAGAAAAACTCTCGTCTGCGGCAAATGTTCCAACCACTTCATAGTAGCATTTCAGTTTCGGCTCGGTTCCTGATGGGCGAACAATCACTCGCGCTCCGTCTTGTAAATGATAAATCAGTACATCACTACTTGGCCAAGTGAGTGGTTCTGTTGTGCCATCTTGATGATGACGAACGGCGAGTTTTAAATCATCGTAACTGACGACAGGCTTACCAGCAATCGTATGCGGAGGCGTCGCACGTAGACGATCGCCAATGGGTGGCTTGTCTGGTGCTAAAGCAATACTGCGTTGTGCTGTTACGTACAAGCCGTGTTGACGATATAACGCTTCTAGTTGATCCCAAATGGTTTTACCTTGGCTGTACAGCTCTGCCGCGAGTTGGGCAAAGGCGACCATAGCGGATAAGCCATCTTTATCCCAAACGCTATTACCGACGGTGTAGCCTAAGGCTTCTTCGTAAGCAAATAGGAACGGATGTTGCTCTGATTGTTTGGCCATTGCCACATTGGTTAACCATTTAAAACCGGTGAGTGTTTGGTAATAAACCGCGCTATGAGCGGCGGCAATTTTACTGAGCAGGCTAGAAGAGACGATGGTATTTCCGACCAGTGGTGCTTGGTGCGCGGTATGGCGGAGCAGGTAATCGCCGAGTAATGCACCGACCTGATCGCCCGTCAGCATTTGATAACCGCCTGTAGGTTTCGCTACGGCAACCGCGAAACGGTCGGCATCGGGGTCATTAGCGCAGGCGAGCTCGGCATTCACCGATTCCGCCAAGGCGATGACTCTATCCATCGCACCGGCTTCTTCAGGGTTAGGGAAGTTAACTGTCGGGAAGCTGCCGTCGGGTTCGCGCTGCTCTTTGACGCTCAGTACCTTATTAAATCCGGCATCAGCGAGCAGGGTTTCTGCCATTTCGGCACCGACGCCGTGCATGGCGGTATAAGCGATGGTCACGCTAGACGGATCGGTGTGATGCTGTAGCAATGGACTGGCGTTAATGGTTTGTCGATAGGTTTGGTAATAATCATCTTGCAGCCAAACCAATAACCCTTGTTGCTGGGCTTTATCCAATCCTAGAGTTGGAATGCTTTGTGTTGCGGCTAAATCAATTTGATTGGCAATGCCAGAGTCATGGGGAGCAATGATCTGCGCGCCATTTTCCCAGTAGACTTTAAAGCCATTATATTCTGGCGGATTGTGGCTAGCAGTAACGACGACTGCTGCTGCGGCTTGAAAATGTTTGACCCCAAACGCCACTACCGGAGTAGGCGCTACTTTATAGGTAAGATACACCTTAATGCCTAAAGCGGTCAGTACTGAGGCGGTATCTTGAGCAAATTGCTGTGAATCTGGGCGGCCATCATAGCCAATCACCACGCCTCGTTGTTTGGCATTGTCGACTTGTTGGATCAGATAATGACCTAGTCCGACAGCGGTTTCTTGTATCACTAAGCGATTCATTCGGTTAGGGCCGCAGCCGACTTTACCGCGTAGGCCAGCGGTGCCAAATTCTAAGCGGGATTTAAAGCGATCTTCAATTTCATTCTGTTGTTGGTTATCAATTAAAGTTTGTAATTCTTTTCGGGTACGAAGGTCTGGATCTTTTGCTAACCAGAGCGTGACGTTATTGTTCATCGTGGTCACCTTTAATAGATAGTGTCAGTGGAGACATTGTAAGTAATATTTATTCTCATTAATGGGCGCGCAATCGCTAAACGCTTTATCTTCTTGCTATAGCAACGGATGTTCAGTCAACTCAGCAGCGTCAAGCAAAAAGGCCAGCCATCATTGGAGTCGATTTAAAAAGTATATTCAAGTCACTTGAAGATGAACATGTTTAATGGTGTAAATTTTAAATTACACATTGTTGTTTTTGTATTGAGTGGGTGATGGTTGAAAATCACTAAAAATAGTGCTTGCGATTGCTTGGTGAAGTGGTTAAGTTACTTACAGAGCATAACCGAGCAGTGATGGGAACACCTGCAGTAATCAGTAATAGGAAGAAGTAAGCGATGTATCAAACCGATGATGTCAATATAAAACGTATCAAACAATTGCTGCCTCCAGTAGCCGTATTAGAGAAATTTCCTGCCAGTGAAGCTGCTTCTTCAACCACATTTCAAGCCCGTGAAGCGATTCATAACATTTTACATGACCAAGATGATCGTTTGTTGGTAGTGATTGGCCCTTGCTCCATTCATGATCCTAAAGCGGCGATTGAATATGGCCAGCGCTTGAAAGCCTTGCGTGATGAATTGAGTGGTCATCTTGAGGTGGTGATGCGGGTATATTTTGAAAAACCGCGTACTACAGTGGGCTGGAAAGGACTGATTAACGACCCGTATCTCGATGATTCTTATGAAATTAATGATGGTCTACGCATTGGTCGTAAACTGTTACTTGATTTAACCGATATGGGAATGCCAACCGCCAGTGAGTTCTTGGATATGATCACGCCGCAATACGTCGCGGATTTGATCAGCTGGGGAGCGATTGGCGCTCGTACAACCGAATCTCAAGTGCACCGCGAGTTGTCTTCGGGACTGTCATGCCCAGTGGGATTTAAAAATGGCACCGATGGCAATATTAAAATTGCTACTGATGCGATTCGTTCTGCCAGTGCTTCGCACCACTTTTTATCGGTGACTAAATTTGGTCATTCGGCGATTGTAGAAACGGCGGGTAATCCTGATTGTCATATTATTCTACGTGGCGGCAAAGAGCCTAATTATAGCGCTGAGCATGTTGCGTCGATTAAACAAGAGCTAGAAGTCTCCGGTTTAAAACAGAAAGTGATGATTGACTTTAGTCACGCCAATAGCTCTAAGCAGTATCAGCGACAAATGGTGGTGGCAGATGACGTTTGTGCGCAGCTGCGCGCTGGTGAGCACGCCATCTTTGGGGTGATGATTGAATCTCATTTAGTGGCTGGTCGTCAGGACTTAGTCGATGGTCAAGCACCGACGTATGGGCAGTCAATTACTGATGCATGTATCGGTTGGGATGATACTGAAAAAGTATTACGCCAGCTTGCGCAAGCGGTGGAAGCGCGTCGTAACCTGTAAGGGATTTCGTTTCTGGTCGATAAAAAATAGGCGCTGAATCAGCGCCTATTTTATTCAATCAACTTAACTATTTGGCCTCGATACTTCATCCAATAAATACAAAATGGATTGATAAGGGATCCCGCTGTGATGGGATAAGCCGATTTCACAAGTCCGGCTATTACTAAAACCACGTTGGCAAGTGGCGGGTACTTGTTGTTTTAGCGAGTGAACGGCAGCTTGGTTGAGCTCTGGTGTGGTAAAACCCTTATCGCCAGCAAAACCGCAGCATTGAATATGCTCAGGAACAATCACGTCTGATACGCAAGCTTGCGCGACCGCTAACATGGTATTCTCAAGCGCCATTTTACGTGAGCTACAGGTGATGTGTAGCATGACCGTTTCTTGTTTTGGAGTAATGCTTAAATGCTCTAAAACATACTGGTTGATAAAGCCTGCCGGTTCAAAAATCTGCATTGGCTGGGTAAAGTGATCCATACTGCGTTTTGCACATGGGCTGGTATCGATGAGTACTGGATAGCGGCCCTGTTCACTGGCTTGCCACAACGCTTGTTCTAATTGCTGCGCTTTTTGGGTGGCAATATCAAACATCCCCTTACTGTCATAAGGCATACCACAGCATTGAGAAGAGACATTGTTTGGGATAATAACCTCAAAGCCGGCTTTGTTGAGCAGGGATAAAGTCACTTCCGTCAGTGGCCGTGGATCGAGAGCGTCGTTGCCTTGCGCCATCGTCCGGCTGGCGCAAGAGGGCAGATAAACGACTTTTTTATCGCGTCTCGGTAAATTCGCCGCGTGTTTTTCCAGTGGATAGCGATTGGCGCGAGGCAGTTCCGCTGTCCACAAGGGTGTTTTGCCTTTGCTGATTTTGCGTAAGCTTTGACTGAGCTGACTGACTCGCGCTTCTCCGCAGAGGCTTGTTGCCAGTTGATTGACTTTAAGCCCTGTTGTCACCAGTGCGGTGGTGGTGGCGAAATGATCGGCTGTCCAGCGCGCAATCGGGGTAAATTTGGCGTATTTTGCTTGGCGCAGTTGTTTAATTAAATCACCCGTGTTGATGCCCACTGGGCAGCGCTCGGCACATAGGCCCGTGGCGGCGCAAGTATCGATACCTTGATACTGGAAAACATCCGCCAGCTCGCTTGCGGCAACCTCTTCTCCGGCTCGGCTGCGACGTTGTAATTCGCGATACAGCACGATCCGCTGGCGAGGAGATAAAGTCAGCGTCCGTGATGGACACACTGGCTCACAGAATCCACATTCAATGCAGCGATCGACCAGTGGGTCTGCAGCTGGCATGGGTTTGAGATTTTTGAGGTGCGCATGAGGATCGGTGTTGATGATGACCCCAGGATTGAGCAGCCCTTGCGGATCAAACAGACTTTTGATGCGCTGCATCAGGGCGTAGCCTTCTTTGCCCCATTCTAGCTCGACATAAGGAGCCATGTTACGCCCCGTACCATGTTCGGCTTTTAACGACCCTTGATATTTGACCGCGACCAGTTCCGCTACCGCATCCATAAATGCGCCATAGCGGTCTATTTCAGCTTGCTGTTCAAAGCCTTGAGTGAAGACAAAGTGCAAGTTGCCTTCTAAGGCGTGACCAAAGATGATCGCTTCGTGATAACCGTACTCATCGAATAGGGTTTGCAGTTCACGAACGCCAGCGGCGAGTTTTTCAACTGGAAAGGCCACATCTTCGATGATCACTGTTGTGCCGACTTCACGGACTGCGCCGACGGCTGGAAACATACCTTTACGAATACCCCATAGGGTAGCAACAGTCTGGCTATGGCTAGTGAACGGCACCGACTGAATGATCTGATAATCACTGAGACTGTCGATAATCGTTTGACACTGACTATCGAGTTCGACTTGTTGACTGGCGTGCGATTCCACCAATAGAGCGCAGGCCTCGATGTCGAGTTCGGCAATAAAGTCTGGCATGCCAGGTTTATCGGCGACAGAACGGAGCGCACGACCATCCATGAGTTCCACCGCAGCAACTGGCGTACTGGACAAGGTGGTCACCGCTTGGCAGGCTTGTTCAATAGTGGCAAAAACCAAGAGCGCTGAGGCTTTGTAGCGATGTTCAACTACGGTGTTATAGGTAATATCGGCGATAAATCCTAATGTGCCTTCCGAGCCGATGAGAAGATGCTCGATGATCTCGATCGGATCGTGATAGTCAATGAGCGCATTAAGGGCATAACCGGTGGTATTTTTTAAGCGATATTTGTGACGAATTTGTTCAGTGAGCGGAGTATTGGCGCGAGTGTGCGCGGCTAACGTTTCAATGCCCGCGAGCAAGTCTGCTTTGCGGCGTTTGAAGTCAGCAATACTTTGCTCATCTCGGGTATCAAGCACGACGCCGTCAGCAAAAACGATTTTCATGCTATCAACGGTACGATAAGAGTTGTGCGCGGTACCGCAACACATGCCACTCGCATTATTAGCGGCGATGCCGCCAATTTTACAAGTATTGATTGAGGCGGGATCAGGACCAATTTTACGTTGGTAAGGGGCAAGGTATTTATTCGCGTCCGCGCCGATAACCCCCGGTTGTAGGCGAATTTTATGGCCGTCATCAAGAATTTGATGCTCACGCCAATCATCGGTTAAGGTGATTAAGACAGAATCAGACACCGCCTGACCAGATAAGCTGGTGCCAGCGGCGCGAAAAGTAAAATGAATGCCCAGCTCAGCGCAGCTTTGAATAGTAAATATCACTTCATCAAGAGACTGTAAACGTAAGACGATTTTAGGCACTAAGCGATAAAAACTGGCGTCAGTACCATACGCTAAACGCTGCGCTGGCTGAGTAATGATGCGCTCACTAGCAACGCGCGTTGCCAGTTGAGTGATCAGTTGCTGATAGTGTGAGGGTAACTCACTCATGTTGAACTCCTGTTTTCACCACGGACTAACGATTCACCAAAGAATCACGGGAGAGATCTTGCACCCGTTTAGCACCGGTTAAGGTCATTGCAACGCGCATCTCTTTGTCAAATAAATCCAGTAAATGTTCAACACCGGCTTGACCTTGCGCCGCTAATGCGTAAATAAAAGCGCGGCCCAGTAAAGTGCAATCTGCCCCTAAGGCAAGCATTCTGACCACATCCAATCCGCTACGGATGCCAGAATCGACCAGAATTTTTAAATCGCCTTTTACCGCATCGGCAATGCTGGGTAATGCCTGCGCAGTAGAGAGTACGCCATCTAACTGACGTCCACCGTGGTTAGAGACCACAATGCCATTAGCGCCAAAGCGTACCGCATCTTTGGCATCTTCGACGTCTAAAATGCCTTTGATCACCATCGGGCCATCCCAGAAGTCACGGATCCATTCGAGATCTTGCCAACTGATTGACGGGTCGAAATTGTTACCCAACCAGCCAATATAATCTTCGAGTTTAGTCGGCGTCCCGCGATAGGTCGAAATATTGCCCAGATCGTGTGGTTTACCCAATAAGCCCACATCCCATGCCCAGCGAGGATGCGTCATCGCTTGCAGAATGCGTCGGCTTGCCGCATTGGGACCGCTCATTCCAGAATGCATATCTCGATAACGTGCACCGGGAACGGGCATATCGACCGTAAACACTAAAGTCGTCACGCCTGCCGCCTTGGCGCGCTCTAAGACGTTTTTCATAAAGCCGCGATCTTTCAATACATAAAGCTGAAACCACATTGGACGAGTCAAGGTGGCGGTGACTTCTTCAATCGGACAGACCGACACCGTCGATAGGGTAAAGGGAATTCCTTTATTGGCGGCAGCGTGCGCGGCTTGTACTTCACCACGCCGAGCGTACATACCGGTTAACCCTACCGGAGCTAAGGCGATAGGCATGGCCAGCGATTCGCCAAAAAGCTCAGTCTCAAGGCTTAATTCAGACATATCATTGAGCACCCGTTGGCGTAGGGCGATATCGGCTAAATCGGTAGTATTGCGACGTAGTGTGTCTTCGCGATACGATCCGCCATCAATATAATGGAAAAGAAAAGGCGGCAGTTTAGCTTGGGCGGCAGCGCGAAAATCAGTCGAGGCAGAGATGATCATGGTTTGTATCCTTATAAAACGGGATCATGGATAACCTAATAAGTAAGGCGCGGCAGCAAGGGTTGTGTGTTGGCTACCGCGGTAAATATTAACAGCAGAATCGGTCGGTCATCAGCGTTCAGCGAGCATCAACACATCGCTGAAATTAAACCCGTACACGACCACCATGCCGATAACGGCAGTGGCGATGAGATAATATGCCGTCGGGATGATGGTTTTACGCAAGGTGGCTCCTTCACGGCCCAGTAAACCGACCGTGGCTGAGGCTGCGACCACGTTATGAATCGCGACCATATTACCGGCAGCGGCGCCCACGGCTTGCAGTGCGACGACGACCACGGTAGAGATATTGAGTGTCTGCGCCACTTCAAATTGAAACTGGCTAAACATCATGTTTGAAACCGTGTTTGAGCCGGCAATAAAAGCGCCTAAAGCTCCAACGGTGGCGCTAAGCGCAGGAAAGGCTTGCCCAACTAACCCGGCAGCGAAATTGGCGGTAGTCACAGGCATGCTGGCCAGATCTGCGCCATTAATACCGGAGTTGATAAAAATTCGTACCATAGGAATAGTAAAGACCAACACAAAACCAGCCCCGACTAAGGTTTTACTCGATTCACCGACGGCTTTTAGTAATGGCGTCACACTGCGAGATTGTAAAAGCACCGCTAATAAGGCGACAAAGACTAAGATGCCACCGGGCAGATAAAGCGGATCAATCGATGTGCTGACTCCGGTTTCACCAAGGATGTTATTAAAGCTCAGTTGAACGCTAAGCAGCATGGCTTTGAATTCACTGCTGACCCGGCTAGCAACCAGAATGACCGCCAGTAACACATAGGGTGCCCACGCTAAGGCCAGTCCCATAGGCTTGGCTTTCATTTCATCAAGATTCATTTTTAATGATCCCAGCCATTCGCTAGGCCATTCTTTTTCAGCCGGAAATTCCCAAGTGCTTTTCGGTACTAAAAAGCCCTTTTTCGCGGCGGTGACGACAACGGCTAAACTGACTAATCCACCTATCAGTGAAGGGAATTCAGCGCCTAAAAAGACCCCCGTTAGCGCATAAGGCAGCGTAAAGGCCAAACCGGCAAACAGCGCAAAAGGTAAGATATCTAACCCTTCGGTCCAACTGCGGTTTTTACCGAAAAATCGCGTCAGCATCATTGCCATCAGCACTGGCATTAAAATACCAACAACCGCATGAGTGAGTGCAACACCGGCGGTGATTTGCTGTAAGTAGGCGTCCCAACTTGAACCATTAGCCACTAAGGTTTCGCTAATGTTGTGGGTATCTAGTCCACGGTTAACGCCAACAATGATCGGCGTACCCACCGCTCCGAATGAGACTGGCGTTGATTGAATCATCATTCCCACTAACACCGCGGCTAAGGCAGGAAAGCCAATCGCAACCAACAAAGGGGCGGCAATGGCCGCTGGTGTACCAAAACCAGAAGCGCCTTCGATGAAGGAGCCAAAGCACCAAGCAATGATGATCGCTTGTACGCGACGGTCGGGGGATATATCGATAAAACCGTTGCGAATCGTAGTAATGGCGCCAGTGTGCTTGAGAGTATTGAGTAGCAATATTGCGCCAAACACGATCCATAACACGGAAACGGTGATGCCGAGCCCTTGCAAAGTTGAAGCGAATACGCGAGTTATCGACATATCCCAAAAAATCAAAGCGATAGCAACCGTTAAGGCAAATGCGACCGGCATGGCTTTTTTGGCTGGCCAATTTAATCCGACCAATAGCACGGCTGCGACAACAATGGGTGAAAACGCAATCAGCGCCAGTAGGGTGTCACTCATGAAAGACTTCCTCGTCCTTTGAACTCTTCATCAATAATGATGACTTAACACGTGCAGTAGGGTACGAGTTAAGCAATGTAAGCTCGGGTTGTTTAATTTTTATAGTTGTGATGGTCTTGTTAATTGTAGGTGAATTTACTCCTTTATTTTTTGAGGATATAGGGAAATAATGAAAATAATTAGTTCTTAAAATGGTATAATCGAATGCGCGCAGATGATTTAATTTTGTTTTCTCAAGTCATTGAGCTCGGGAGCTTTAGTAAGGCTGCGGAACAAAATAATCTTACCAATTCAGTAGTTAGCAAAAGAATCGCCCGTTTAGAAGAAGAGCTGGCGGTACAGTTACTCTATCGTACCACCCGCAAATTAACCTTAACCGAAGCGGGGAAAGCCTTGTTGATCAGTGCAAGAAATGTGAAGCAAGCCACGCAAGAAGCGATGGATGCCCTGTCAGGCTTTGGTGAAAATGTCAGCGGTCACATTAAAATGTCGGTGCCGACCATCTCTGGAGACTTATTGCTCGCTGATGCGGTCGCGGAATTTTGTAATCGTTATCCTGGATTAACGGTAGATATGTCGCTGGATAATCGGTTTGTTGATTTAGTTGAAGGTGGTTTTGACTTAGTGATCCGCACGGGTTATTTGGATGACTCGAGTTTGATCGCGCGGCATATATTGGATTCGCAATGGGTTGTCTGTGCATCGCCCGCATACCTTGCCCGCCATGGTCAGCTGATCATGCCTGAGCAGCTTGTGGCTCATAATTGTTTACAATACGCCTATCAAACCACCGGAGCCAGTGATTGGGAGTTTAAAAGCCCGACAGGTAACCGGATAGTGAAAGTTTCGGGCAGCTTTTCTACCGATAATGCGACAGCATTACGTAAAGCAGCATTAGGTGGCCACGGTATTGCTTATGTGCCGCGCTGTTTAGTGTACCATGATTTTAGAGAAGGGACATTAATCGACCTATTTCCAGATCAGGTTGGCAAAAAATTGGGGATTTACGCGGTATACCCGTTTACACGTCAACCACCCAATAAAGTTCGTTTATTGATTGAACATATCCGCCAGCGTTATTTAGCGATTGCTGACTATTTTTAATTGCCCCTATTTTTAAGCTGAAAGTGTTTATTCCGTTAATCGTTAGACCCGACGGTTGGTGTTTAGTTGAGTCGTGTTGCGCTCGTCGACTGCCCTTGCTGATGTTTCAGTTGATTAAAGTAGCGATGGACTTTTTCAATATTGGCATACTCTAACTGCCACGACGCTGCTCTTTGCGCATGGCAAAAAGCATTGATATGTTCGAGTAAATCGTGGCTGTTGCTGTCTAAGACACTGGCGACGGATCTGACCAATGGACTGTTTTCGATGGATAAAAATTGCAGTAACGCATAACTTTGGTTGAGTACTTGATAAGCGCCTTGCTGCTGTCCCATCGTATTAAGAATTTCAGATTGGTACACTGCGCAGTCTCGCAGTCCACTGATTAAACATACCAACTGACAAGGTTTGGTTTGAGTACTTTGTGCCGCGTAATGCAAATGTTGTGGGAGGTAGGCTAATACTTGCTCAAACAGATAATGAGCTTCAGGCCAATGCCCTTGATTGACCAATTTCTCAGCTTTTTGGTAGTAGCTCCAGCACTGATTAAGATCCATCGTGACTCCGGTGTTGGTGAGGTTGTGGGACCCTATTTAAAGACAACTCGCCATCAAATGCAACTGGTTATCATTTGCATCTTTATCATTGGCGCTGGTGATTATTTGCCCACTTAAGCGTTAATTAGTAGTAAGTCACTAAAAAGATTGTGCTTTTCTTCTACACTTAAGCTACAAATAAAGAAAATTAATTTAAATATAACAATCATAAAAAAATAAGGAGGGGGTATGGCGATTCAAAATTTGAGTGTTGAGCAGCTCTATCACGTTGCAACACTAGATAATTTGCCATGTAAATCGACCAAAGAGTTAGCTCCCATTGATGAGATTGTTGGTCAAGAGCGCGCGCAAAAAGCGGTTGAATTTGCGATGTCGATAAAAGAAAAGGGCTATAACATTTATGCCATTGGACGTAATGGATTGGGTAAACGAACCATGATCTTACGTTACTTAAATCGTCATCAGCCAGAAAATAATGCGCTATTTGATTGGTGTTATGTGGCTAATTTTGATGATATTCGTACACCACGAGTGCTTAAGCTTCCGTCTGGTGTTGGCCAGAAATTTCGTCAAGATATTGAAAAGTTGATGACCAAATTGGTCAATGCGATTCCGTTAGCGTTTGATAATGAACTCTACTTTAGCCGAGCGGACCGCTTAAAAAACCAACTCGCCCAAAAGCAGGAACAAGAATTAGCA
Source organism: Vibrio sp. V33_P6A3T137 (assembly GCF_009904835.1). NCBI lineage: Bacteria > Pseudomonadati > Pseudomonadota > Gammaproteobacteria > Vibrionales > Vibrionaceae > Vibrio > Vibrio sp. V33_P6A3T137. The sequence continues at coordinate 16,505 of NZ_WXWK01000164.1, forward strand.
GCCATCACCTTACGTGCCAAAGAGCGTGATATTAGTTTAAGTATCACTAACCAAGGTGAATATCAGTTTGTCGCCATGAATGGCGAAGAAATGCATACCGAAGAAACGTTTGATGCGCTGAGTAAAAAAGAGCAAGAGCATTTTGCGCAGACGATTGATGAGTTAGAAGTCAGCTTACGCAATATGGTCCGCCAGCTCACTGAGTGGGAGGAAGCGTACAGCGAAAAAATTAAAAAGCTCAATGATGATGTGACGCTCGATGTGATCAGTCATTTTATTAAACAGCTTAAAATCGATTATTCTAAGTACCCTGAAATCAAAAGCTACTTAACCGAATTACAAAAAGATATCGTCGAAAATGTTGAGATCTTTTTGGATGAAACGGGAGAGCAAGGGGAGCTCGCTACCGCGGCGTTGGATAAAAAGTTACCACGTCGTTATAAAGTGAATGTACTGGTTTGTCGCGCGTCGCAAGAATTTCCGGTGGTGGTCGAAGAAAACCCTAACTATCACTCCTTGTTTGGCTATATTGAAACGGCGACCTATAAAGGAACGGTGTTTACCGATTTTTCACTGATCCGCGCTGGTAGTTTACATAAAGCCAACGGCGGCGTACTGCTAATGGATGCGGTTAAAGTATTAGAGCAGCCCTATGTATGGGATGGCTTAAAACGTGCTCTGCGTTCACGTCAGCTCAGCTTCACCTCGCTAGAAAAAGAAGTGACTTTAACCGGAACGGTATCGCTCGATCCTGAACCGATACCACTAGATGTCAAAATCATCTTATTTGGTGATTATCGTACTTATGAATTATTAACGCATTACGATCCGGAGTTCAGCGAGCTGTTTCGAGTCACCGCTGATTTTGAAGACGAGATGAAGCGTACGCCAGAAAGTGAGCTGCATTATGCCCGTTTCATTTCAAGTATTGTCCATGATAACAATATGTTGCATTGTGATCGCAAAGCGATTGCGCGAATTATTGAACACAGTTCGCGAATGACCAGCGATCAAAACAAGCTCTCTTTGCATTCCGCGCATATTGCCAATTTATTGCGTGAGTCTAATTACGTCGCTCGCCAAGCCAATTCTAATATGATTCGCCAAAATCATGTGGAAGAAGCGCTGTGCAACCAACAAATGCGAGTCAATCGTCTTCAAGAAGGCGTAATGGAAACCTTCCTTAATGGCACTACATTACTGCAGACCGAAGGCTCTGCGGTGGGGCAAATCAATGCCTTATCGGTGTTAGCGACCAGCGATCATGCCTTTGGTGCACCAAACCGAATTACGGCGACCACATCGTTTGGTGATGGCGATATTATTGATATTGAACGCAGCGTGGATTTAGGGGGCAGTATCCACTCAAAAGGAGTAATGATACTTTCTGCTTATTTAAATTCGGTGTTTGGCCGAACGGCGCGAGTACCGTTAACCACCACCATTACTTTTGAACAATCGTACGGTGGGGTCGATGGCGATAGTGCCAGCATGGCTGAGTTTTGCGCTATTGTGTCAGCATTTTCCAAGCAACCCAATCGGCAAGATATTGCGATTACTGGTTCAATGAATCAGTTTGGTGAAGCGCAGCCGATTGGCGGTGTTAATGAGAAAATCGAAGGCTTCTTCGATGTGTGTAATATTAAAGGCCGTCATTCTCAACAAGGCGTGATTATTCCTCGTTCTAATCAGCATCATTTGATGCTACGGGCGGATATTCTCAAAGCGGTGGAAAAGGGTGAATTCCATATTTGGGTGATTGACCATGTGACAGAAGCGATTGAGCTCTTTACTGGAAAACCCGCTGGTGTTGCAACAGAAGATGGCAGCTATCCCGTGGATACGATTTTTGGTTTGGCTCAGGCTAAATTAAACGCACTACGCAAATAATCATAGGCTGGTCGTCACGCTTAACCTTCTTAATGGCTCCTTCGGGAGCCATTATCGTTCCCTAAAATGCTCTGAAACGGCTGAACGACGGCTAGGTCCAGGTTCAGTGGAAATGGTGTGCTCATAGCCTGCACGTATAAAACGTTGGTGAGGCAGCGGAGGTTCAACTCGTCGCATCTGCGGTGAGTCAGTGGTTCCCGAAAGTTGATAAATCGTTTCGCCAGTGCCAGTTAGGATGGCGATGGTCTTGCCATCAAATTCAAATTGCGTGGCAATTAAACGATGATCACGAAATACGCCTTGTTCATTAAAGGTGAGAACTTCAGTTAAATGGCTTGGTGCACCGATTTCAATCCAAGAACCGTGCACGTTCTTCGGATTAATGTAATCGCGATAACTAACGAGAATTAATAGCGTAAATCCGACAGATAATAGACTTAATATTAGCCAGAAGAGGACTTTAAATAGAAACGATTGACTATCAGGGCGGTATTTTCGGCTAGGTTTTTTTCTAATAACCACATCATTCTCTCAAAGTATTTAGGATTTATTACGTAAAGCCTTTAGGTAAGCTGAGTATAGCATATTGTCATTAAAGCTAAGCTAATGATATCTTGAGTATCTGTTAAGTGATGAGTGGAAAACGCCACTCAAACTATTTTATCTCAGAAAAGGAATACCATGATTAAGGAAAATAGCTACTTTGATGGCAATGTGAAATCTTTAGGTTTTCAGCAGCATGGCGAGTCAATGACCGTCGGTGTGATGGCTCCTGGAGAGTATACCTTTGCGACGGATGCTCCGGAAAAAATGACCGTTATCAAAGGGTCATTAACCATTAAACGCACGAGCGATCAACACTGGTTAACGTTTCATAGCGGAGAGTGTTTTGACGTTGATGGTCATTCATCGTTTGATTTACAAGTGTCGCAAGCCACTGCTTATTTGTGTGAATTTTTATAGCCGTGCGTTTTTAGGTCATAATAGACGCTGACGTTTTCAGCAAGCCAAAAAAAGCCACACTCATTAATGGGTGTGGCAAAAACAAAAATATCCGGCAGTGGTTTTATTTTTGTTTAATAACCGACCTTATGGTCGAATGGACAGTAAACTTACTCTTCCTTTCTACGTACAGCGGCAGCTGTCTTTGTTTCGTCATCGAGTTTGTTGATGAGGGCTGACCATAACTCTAAGTCGTTTGGGTATAGAGTTATCAGGCAATTAGTAGGTGGAAAATAATCCTGCATTATAATCAGCAATCGCTTGTTCAATCTCTTGGTGACTATTCATCACAAAAGGACCGTAATGAACCACCGGTTCGTTAATCGGTTCCCCCGCTAAAATCAATACACCGCTGGCCTCGTTGGCCGATAATTGAAGTGCAGCGTTGCGAGAAAGTACCGCGAGTTCGCCCTGTTTTAAGCTCTTGCCAACTACATTCACCGCGCCTTGATACGCATAAAGCAACACGTTGTAGTGCTCAGGGATGACTAAAGCGATATCACTGGATGATTGAGCACGCCAGTCGGCAACGATAGTGGCGACGCCAGTTTGAGTTAGCGGACCTTGCAACGTTTGCCCGTTGATAGCGAGCTTTCCAGCGATGAGTCTTAGCGTACCCAGTGCATCTTCTGAATATTCAGTTATCGTTTCAGGTTGAAAATCATGATATTGAGCCGGTGCCATTTTGTTTTTCGCTGGTTGATTAATCCAAATTTGGAAACCGTGCAATTGACCTTGTTCCATGATTGGCATTTCGCTATGAATAACCCCTCGGCCCGCGGCCATCCATTGGGCACCGCCACTGCGTAATTCGCCGACATTACCCATTTGATCGCGATGTTGAAAGTGCCCTTGCAACATATAGGTTAAGGTTTCAATGCCTCGATGAGGATGAGGAGGGAACCCTCCAATGTAATCGGCACTATGATCCGATTTCAATTCATCTACCATTAGGAAAGGGGAGAATCTGCCATGGTTAAAACCAGCGACACGACGAATTTTCACTCCGTCTCCATCCGAGGTCGCTCGGGCGTGAATTAGCTGTTCGATGACTCGTAAGGTGTTCATGATCGTGCTCCATCATTAGAGGATGATCATAGCTTACTGATTGCTGGCTCAAAAAGGAGCACAGAGAGTTGAGGATGTCATTCAAAATTTTTGAAGATCAATAGTCTCTTTCGGTACTTTTCCGAACGTAAGAACGAGGTTGGCGTTCATAGAGACACAGATCAACCAATGATCTGTCTAAATGTGAGATTGATTCTTGGTTGGCAGGATTGACGAGTTTTAGGAATGGTGTGCTGCCAATAGTGCTGTGTATCTCCAGCCATCACTAATAATGAGCCATGGCTGAGTTCAAAGGTTAATTTTTCTTTACTTTGAATATGGCGCAGCGCAAAGCGCCGAGTTGCGCCTAATGATAGTGAAGCGATGACGGGTTGGTGACCTAATTCCGTTTCATTATCTTGGTGCCAACCCATCGAATCTTGACCATGGCGATAGAGATTCGCCAGAGCCGAATTAAATGGCTGATTTGCAACTCGTTCACATTGTGCTTTAAGAGGGAGTAATGCTGCTGCCCACGGTTGTGGCGCTAAACTTAAGCCTGAATAGCGATAAGCTTTTTCACCGTACCAAGCGTGCAGGCGAGGCTGCATGATTGGTTTACCAAACATCATGATCGCTTGTTGTTGCCAGTTGAGTTCAAGCGACAGGCGTTGATAAGCGTTATCGGCTTGTTCCATGGATAAAAAATCTGGGATCCACAGTAATTGTCCATCATTGATCGTTAGCCATGATGGCGTTGGTGTAGATTCAGGGATAGAAACTGGAGTTGGCATCATTATTCTCAGTTAATCATTTTTTGATAGGTTGGATGTTTTAAGGTTGAGAGAAACCGAAAAGTAGAGAGTTACAGGGAAATTGCATTTTGCACTGGATTTGCAAAATGCAAAATCACTATGAGATCGGTTGTAATGAAACGGACGCTTTTTCGCCATATTCGCCTTAAATTGCTTGATTAAGTGGTTTGAGAAAGTTGGCACGCTATGTGCTTTATAATATATGACCCTTTTAAGCCGAGGGTCACCTAGCCAACTGACGTTGTTAGTGAACCTCTTTGTTCACACAAAATATAGCCAATCGCACCTTTTTGCGGTTGGCTTTTTTTTACGTTGTTTTTCTTGTCAACGATCAACGCTGCTCGGTTTGATTGGCGCATTTATCGTAACAACTGGGTACTCTCGGGCACACCGCACCACGTGAACAAATCAATCTTGCTTGATTATCAATCCCACGCTCAATCCAATTAATATTGAGAATTTTTGCAATGGTTAGCAAATCTTTTTTAATGTGTCTCGGGATGATGGTTGAACCTCCTTGTTGAACACAAGAGGCTTTGAGTTCTTCGGCAATCGAGCGGGCATCGCCACCTTGAGCATTAATGGCGGGATTAAGATCAATGCCAGCACATAGCACGCGGTTATTCCCTGCAGCATCAGACATATTCATTGATTCACAACAGTAAATACGCGGTTCATCACCGACATTTAAAATGGAAATTTGTGCTGAGCTACCGGGTAAAGGCTCAGATAAACGACGAAACACCGCCCAGTGTTGGCAAGGGTCATCAACTTTACGCATATTTCCCCAAGGTAGAGGAATGCCATTACCACGATACACCGCTTTAAGTTTGCCTTCGCCATAGGCATCAAAATAGTGCCAGTGAGGGTAGGGAGAGACGACGGTCATCCGGCGCATGGCAACCGAAGGGGATACTCCGGCTTTTTGATGTACGGAGATTTCATAGCCATTACGATCCAACAGTTGGCGAAAGGGAACTTTGGGGCATAATAGAGCGCCAGCAAAAAAGCTCGATTCAAAATCACGCCATGCTTGCAAAATATCTTGTGAGTTAAGCTCGGAGGTTTGCTGAAGATCGCTCTGCGCTTCCCAGCCATGAGTATGCCCAACCGAAAGCACACTTTTTAATCCCTCTTTACTGTGTAAAACATTATGGCCAATGTACACCGCTAAGTCGTATTTCAGGCGTGTCGGATACTGTTTTAAAATCTCATTAAGATAAATGTTTCCCGGTGGTTCAAAAAAAGACGTGACTAACTGTTTGGCGCTGATCCCCAATTCATCCACCACATCATGCGGTGTACGTGTCACCCAACGTATGGTCAATCCTAGGCTTTTAGCGATATCGATTAAATCTTCTACGGCCAAATTAAGACGTTTTAGTCCAACCTCCTCTGCCGCACGTTCTAGATCGGGGAAGTGATTTTGTAAACTTTCTTGATGGGCCCGGATCAGCAGATGGGCAAATTGACGACCGGTGATCCCAGTCTGCGACAGCATTTCAGGAATCGCTATCTGTAAAATATCATTCGAAAACAGAAAACTAGGTTCTAGAGCCATGCCGCTAATGCCGCCTCGATTACCTTTATTAGGGGTTATGTCCGCCTGTTCGGGTTCGTCGTCTAAAAACCAACGCGGATCTTTTTGAAAGACTTCAGCAATCACTTCGAGCATTTCTACGCTAGGAACTCGCTTGCCTCGTTCAATCATAGAGAGATAAGAGACGGAAGGAGCGTATTCAGGATTAACCCGTATACAGCGCGCTGATAAATCTTCCATGGTTAAGTGGTTGCGTTTACGCAAGTTTCTTACCTTGGTGCCTAAAAAATGTGACTGTCTGACTAAGCTTTTTGATATGGCCATTTTGTAAAATTCACATTGTAAAATTTTTGTTGTGAAATTGTAGTAAAAAATCCGCTAGTCTACAAACTAAGCCAGTCACAGAATTGAATGAAAATTAAACATCAGTTTGAAGTAATGGCTCTAGGACACAATAAATAGTTATCCACGAGGGAACGACAATGAATATGCTGACATTCGATAAGACTAACATTCAATCAACTCAACATCCGTTTATCGCTGAAGCTGTCTTCGCCGTGGAGACAACCAGCGCAAATCAACAACGAGAAAGACAAGCCAAAGCTAAGCAATTAATGGATCGTTTATTTCCGCTAGAAAGTGGTTCGCATCAAGAAGTCACCAGTTATGTGATCGATTACCACCATGTACTGGCGTATTTTAAAGATGGTCGTCACAGCGGTTTACAATATCCGAAACAGTTTGTCGCCTTTACCGGCAGTAAAGATCAGCCTTGTTCAATTCTCTTTCGAGAAGGGGATGGAAGCCATGTTGAACTGCTATTAGGTTGCTTACGCGGTACTGGCTGTGTGGAATTGGTTGAGATAGAAGATATTCAGTTAGAAACCTGCACCACGTTTAGCCAGCAAATCAATAATCAAATGGCTAATACTGCGATTCGTCATTGGATAAGCTTGATCAAAGGGAATGCGCACGGTAAAGCGCAAGCCTGTAGCGAAGATAAGGAATATACGGCAAAAAGTGGTGAAGACTACTGTCTTAATTACGCTTTTAACTTATAAATTTGCCATTAAAATCAATAATCTGGTTGGGCGACTTGTTTTAAGTCGCTGACCATCTACCTTGATAGTGGATTGAATGGGTATTAATTAATGGCCTGCTTTTATGGACTCTCGATAGCGATTTTAGAGTGGCATTACTCGGTTACGGCCAAGATTTTTGGCCTGATAGAGCATTTTATCGGCCCGATCAACTAAAGTATCAGCGGCTTCCAAACTTTGATATTCGGCGACGCCAAAAGAGGCAGTAATATTACCAATTTGTTGACCTGATCGGCGATCGCGAACCGAAAGCTTTTCAATTGATCGACGTACCGATTCCGCGAATTGACGAGCACTACGTAAAGTCATGTTAGGCAGCAGAATAACAAATTCTTCACCACCAAAACGGTAGGCCGTCATCGCTTCGCGGCAATTACCTTGGATGCGTTTGGCAATCGCTCTTAATACTGAATCACCAAACAGGTGACCGAAATCATCGTTATAACTTTTGAAATGGTCGATATCTAACAAAATAATGCTTAGCGCTTGTTGAGCATGAAGCATGGCCAGTAGATCGTTATTAAAAGCACGTCGATTATATAACCCACAGAGTGGATCAAAGAGCGCGTCTTTCTGTACTTCTGCCAATTGACTTCTCAGCTTAGAGATTTCATCGCAAGCGGTTTTGAGCTGATTGTTTAAAAAGCGGGTCGAATGGCGAATGTCACGTGACTCACTGACTAGCTGTCGAATAACGCCCATGACTTCCTCTAAAGAAAGATCTTCTTTCTCTACCCGTTCTAAATCGCAAAAGCTTTTATCGATAATGGCTTCAAAAGCTCGTGTATCCGTCATGGTATCAGACATTGAGCTGGCGACTTCACTGGCTAAAATTTCCATATTCGCGCGCAGTTCACTGACGGTCGTTTCTGCTTTAGAAGCGATGAAATTTTTGTATAACAGGTCGCCAGAACTGGGCGGACATAAGCCAAAATGCGCTAAAACGGAATCCATTTCTTGATTTAACTGCGGGATAGCATGATCGACATAAGTATACCAAAGCGCGTAGTTAGCAGGCGTGGCGGCAACATGATGCTTCATCATCAGAGGAACCGCTTTTTTAAGGTTGGCAGTGGATTTTTTAAAAACTTCATCAGGCATGGGTTTACCGGCACTAAGCGCTAATCAATTCTATGGGCTAAGCGTAGCGGATTTTTGCTCATTTTGCTGCAAAAATCCGCCGATCTTGCTGTTATCGTGGATTACATTGAGAGGGATGACGAGCGTTGCGATTCAAGTTTTTTCGCGCCTCTGAGCATCGCTTCAATAAGTTCAGTGGCGTTAAATTTTTCTAATGCCTCGTGTGCGCCAACTTGATGAGCGCGGTCGACACAAATTTCACTCGACAATGAGGTGTGCAAAATACAATAAGCGTGACTTAAGCGAGAATCGTTTTGTACCTCAAAAGCCAGCTCATAGCCATCAAGTCCGGGCATTTCAATATCACTGACTAAAAGGTCAATCGCATTATGCTCATCAGCTAGGCGGCGCATTAGTTCAATAGCCTCCAACCCATTTTTACAAATCTGATAAGGAATGTTGATTCTATCTAACGCATCGGCCAGTTGTTTACGGGCAATTGATGAGTCATCAACCAGTAAAATATTCAGTGGTTTAAGCCGCTCACGTTCAATATCGGTCAGCATCGGCACTTTGGTGGATTCGTATTGTGGGTAGATTTTTGAGAGCAGCAGTTCGACATCCAGTAGTTGAACAATACGATCTTGATAGCGAGTGATCCCGGTAACAAAGACATTATTGCCCGCTGTCACTGGTGCAGATTCAATCGATCGCCAATTACATTCGATGATCTTTTCAATGCCGCGTACCATAAAGGCAACCACAGTGCGCAGGCAGTCGGTGACAATCAAATAACACTGTTTATATTCTTGAGGAGTAATCGGTCTAAATCCAATGGCTGCGGCCATATCAATCACTGGTACCGTTAGATTACGTATCGTCACCGTTCCCACCACATGATGATGAGAATACGGGATTTGCGTCATCGGTAAATAGGGGACAATTTCCCTTACTTTTAACGTTCCAATAGCAAACAGCTGTTGCTGTGAGTTGAGGGTAAACATCAACATCCCTTGCGACTGATTTGCTTTACTGACGGTTTTGGCCATAACACACTACTCAAAAATAAACACACTACACCCTCTATAGTAACTGAAAATTGCCGCTTCGTAACGCTATTGAGCTATTTTTAGCAGTTAAAGCTTCTTGACGAGCGATGAATATCGAAAAGATGCATTATGAGGCTGCTTTGGTTAAAATAAGCAGCTTTGTTATTAGATCGAGTATCTCCCTATGGCGAAAACAGCCGCTGCATTGCACATTTTAGTCAAGCACAAAGAGCAAGCTGATGAATTACTACAGCAATTAAAAAAAGGCGCTAAATTTCAAACCTTAGCCAAAAAGCATTCACTTTGCCCATCGGGTAAGCGTGGTGGTGATTTAGGCGAGTTTCGCCAAGGACAAATGGTTCCTGCCTTTGATAAAGCGTGCTTTCAGGGTGAAATTTTGACGCCGCAATTAGTGAAAACCAAGTTTGGTTGGCATGTAATAAAAGTACTTTACCGTACCTAGTGTTGTAGTGAACTGTTCTTTTCTACTGAAGCTGCCGCGCTGCGGTAGCGTCTTTTGAGCCAAGTCTATTGTTTCCATACTCATGATGACTGACTCAATCAACATCGCCGAATGTTCTTACGGTTAGCTTGCTTTTTGCGTGGCACGCCTAGTTTGCATTAGATGATTGTGTTGCTTGAGTATTTATTGTGACAAAGTTTACAGATTTTCATCTTTTTAACCAAAAAAATTCACAAATTGATTTCCATCAAAATAGTGTGGTTTTTATATGCTACTGTGCGCGCCAACAAAAAGAATAATTAGCCCAACAAAAGGAAAGTAGCATGAAAAAAACAGTCTGTGGATTAGCTGTCCTTACCGCTTTAGCTTCAACTTCAGTGCTTGCTCATCAGCAAGGGGATATTTTGGTGCGTGCGGGTATCGCTAGCGTGGTACCTAACGATAGCAGTGATAAAATTCTTGGTTCGCAAAATGAATTGTCGGTGAACAGTAATACTCAGCTGGGCTTAACGCTCGGTTATATGTTGACGGATAATTTCAGTATTGAGTTATTAGCCGCAACGCCTTTCTCGCATAAGATCTCGACCGATCTTGGTGGTTTAGGGGATATCGGTAAAACTAAGCATTTACCACCGACGGTGATGGTCCAGTACTATTTTGGTGAAGCGGGCAGCACATGGCGTCCTTATGTTGGCGCTGGTGTTAACTACACCAATTTCTTTGATGAAAAATTTAATGATACTGGAAAAACAGCCGGGCTTAGTGATTTAAAACTGGATGATTCTTGGGGTCTAGCGGCCAATGTTGGTGTCGACTATATGCTCGATGATAACTGGTTCTTTAACGCATCAGTTTGGTACGCCAATATTGAAACCACAGCAAAATATAAAGCGGGTGTTGATGCCCAATCCACCGATGTAAAAATTAATCCTTGGGTATTTATGATCGCTGGCGGTTATAAGTTCTAAAAGATTGACTTGATAACGCTCAGCAGCAATAAAGGCAGGAAATCCTGCCTTTATTGTTTTCTATATTACCGCTGTACGCTTTGGTTGATTAGTGCAATACGGTATCTGGAATCGCACTATTTAATTGGTTATCAATTAAAAAATCAATGGTTTGTGCTTGCATTTGACCATGGTGAAGTGCATCAGACCCATCATCATTCTGTGGGGCAATAAAGGTAGAATGCTTAGCCGTGCCATTATACTCAATAAAGACGCTGCTCTGCCCATTTACGGTTGCTGTCGTGCTATTGATCTTCGTTAATCCAAGTAAGCTCGCCACTGGCTCTGTACCAGCAAATGGCAGTATACCTGCTTCTTTGGTGACATTCGGCACTGTATCGTCATTGTTAACTTGAGTCAGCAATAACGGCGTTTTGATACCTGAGGCTAGATTTGCCATTGGATCTATGCTGTCGAGCACCGATTGAGCAGCAAAACTAAACTGAGCAAATAGTGCGTTTAATTGTGCTTTTTGTAGTTCAGTTGCATTTTGTTCAAAGATACCGTAACACGCGGAGTCAGTTTGCCCAATACAGTATGTGTCTGCAAACGCCTTATACTGAGCAGAAGTCAGCGCTAAGTTATGTTTGATCTGCGGTGCAAAAGCATCAGAACCAAACAGAAGTGGCGCGATACGACCACCAGAGTTATGGATCGCTGCGGCGCTAAACTGATAGAGAGCATTCGCTTCGCCACTACCAAAATCTTGCTCACTCGCTGCCAGTGCCGACAGCCCGACAATACCACCTAATGAATGACCGAGCAGTTTAATCTGTGAGCCTGTTGCAATATTGACGTTCTCAAGGGGCGAGCCGATGAAAGTTGATTGTGACAGGGTTAGCGCAGCGCGCAGTGCCAGCACATCCAAAATACTTTGACGCACATTATCACGGGCCACGGGTAAGTTAGCTAAGTTTAAATAGGCCAGTACATTGGTATTGGCTGAGCGCTGCTCGTCTAAACTGCGCTCTCCGTGCAGTGGCATATCAATCGCAATCACCGCTAAACCCGCTTGAGCAAGGCGAAACGCAAACGCGTAGGCATTTTCTTTGGCTGAGGTAATGCCGTGCTGATAAATCACCACGTCCTTAACCGTACCGGTTTGGGGAGTAAAAAGTAAAAACGGCACGGTTTGCAGTGATTTAATACTTGGCAGCGGTGAATAGCGGGTGATCAAACGCTCGCTGTCTAATCGGCTGCCATCGGTTTTCGTGAGCTCAAGACCAACTAATTTCATCTGCTCTGCTGGATTAGTTGCAAGCTGAGTAAGATCAATACCAGCGCGGATCAATTGTGCGGCAAGATGAGCCTGCTCAACAGGGTCTTTTAACGCTGCTGAGATTTTCGCTAGGCTGGGGGAAGCGGCGCTAAACGCTTGTGTATTCCAATTGGCGCCGGTTTCAAGGTAGTAAGGCAGAGTCACCGCGCCATGAGTGACGTTAACCGATTGACCGGTATCAGTGACGGACTGATCATAAGCTTTAATGAGTAGCTCCTTGGAAGCTTTGATATATTGATCAAAAGCCTTATCTGCGTTGAGCGCTTCAGCAAAAGGCTTGGGGTCTTCAAAGGTCATTTGATAAGCATCATTTTGATTTTCAAATGTTTGCTGCCAAACCGCTAATGGCTTTCCTTTACTCGCGCCGAAGGCCGTTGCGCTAGCTACAGCGCTTAAGGTTTCACCCACTGATTGGGTGCTAAACCAAGTGCTGTATACGATCTTTTCTGCATCAACAACACCGGTTGCGCTAAACAGGGCTTCCGTACCATGAGTGATTTTCTGCAATTGTGCTAATTGCCCTTGGCTATAAATCCGCTGCTTAGATTTAAGGGTCGCATAGCTACTTGAGGTACCGATTGGCTCGCCTTGTGCGTCTTCTACTTCACTGGTGATGGCTAAAATATAGTTGCTCGCGGGGTTTAATGGCTTAGTTGGGTAAATGGCGATCTTATTGGTCGCAGCATCGCTAAAGGCGACAAAGTCTTTTTTATCAAGCTCATCGCCTAGTTTAAATACCTTTTCGAATGCTTGTGTATTAGGATTAGCTAATAATGACTCTTTTAGTTCAACTAGATAAATACCGTCTGTGATGGCGCCAGTTTCCAAATTGCCGCCAGTAAAATCCAGATACAGTGGCATTGTGGTTGACCAGCCATCGAGCTGATTCATGGCAACCCGTGGATTACTGGGCGAGTTGTCACCATCCGTGGGTAAGTTCAAGGTGCCATCTTGTGGGTTCATTAACGCATACGATGGCAGCGGCACCGAAGGGTTCGCGCCGCTTAACTGAAATTTAATCTGTGTTTCGCGAGTTAATGCCTTTGCAATATGTGGCTCATAGCTAATGGTCGGTGCGCCAGAGCTTTGCGTGTCATCGCCGCATCCCGCTAACCAGAGAGCCGAGCAGAGCAGGGAAATTTTAAGTAGTTTTTTCATGGGGTTCTTAACCTATTTAGAACTGGTAATTGAGCTGGATGGCACTGATATAGGCATTGGCTTTAGTGTTGAAATTCAAGCTTTGGCCTGCGGCGTTGGTTTCGGTGAAGTTACCTTCCTTGCTTCTTACTAATGCAAAGCCCGCATCTAGGGTCATGGCATCACTCAAAGTGTAAGTAAAACCGGCTGAATACCAGTAGCGGTCGCTATCTGGAATGCTCAAGGTGGCTTTACCCGCTTGTTCATCAAATGCTAAACCAGCGCGCAGTGTCCAATCATGATTAAGGCGATAGGTGGTGCCAAGGGACCAGCGGCCGTTGTCTTTATAGTCTTCTGGTTTTTGGAAGCAGACACCGTCTTTACACTCAGCAGAAGTGGCTTTGAGCTCTTTGAATGAACGCCATCCGGTGCGTTGATAGCCATAGTGAATCGCCCATTGATCATTGAGCTGATGAAAGGCGGATATTTCCCAAATTTCTGGTAGATCAAGTTTTAAGCGGCCGACGACCTCGGGCTTGCTGGCCGCGCCAGAGTTATAGCTGGAAAAGGTACCATCATCAAAATCGAGTTTGACTTGTGAGCGGTAGGAAAACCCAAAGCGGTGATTTTCGTTCACTGAGTAAAGTGCGCCAATATTCCAGCCATAACCTAAGGTATCGCCTTCCATAGAGATCAGCTTATCACTTGGTTGACCACCTAAAGTGGGCGCTAAGCCACCTTGGTGACGATTGAGCTCTGCATGGGCATAAACAAGATTAATCCCAGCGCCCAAACTAAGATGTTGATTGACTTTGTACGCTAGGCTCGGGTTGAGGTTAACCGAAATCAACGCAGTGTCGCCTGCCATGTCACCAGCATAAATGTCGGTTGGGTAATCGGTTGCTACACCATAGGTAGTGAAAAGGCCGATTCCCCAGCTCCACTGTTCATTAATTGGGCTTAAATAATAAGCCGCTGGAACCACTTGGAGAGGAGCGATATCCGACATTTTTTGTTGATTGCTCAGATCATAAACATCAACTTCAGGATCGATGATACTCAGGGCGCCAGAAAATTGCGCACGTTCAAAACGAGTCATGGCTGCTGGATTGCGTGCTAGCACACTGGCGTTATCTGCCACCGCGCCTTCACCAGAAAAAGCTCGGCCAAGACCGGAGGCGGAATGCTCGGCAACTTGAAAGCCAGCGCTGTATACTGAGCTGCTGGCTATAACGGTAAGTGCAACCAGAGTTCGGGGAAAGGTTTTCATTCTCGTGTTCCTAAGTGTGTATTATCGCCCAAAATAAGGTGCGGTAGCGTCAATTGAGGTGAAGTGGTTGATTCACTCGTCTAAGCTAGTGTGCGGGTGAATCAACCATTTGACCGATGATTAGCCACTTCTTATTTAGTCGGCATAGTATTATTGCTGCCCTTTTTACTTGAAGTTGCAGCGGTGTAGGCTTCGATGCGTTCACCATAATCAAACGGTGTATTTATGTTCATCAGGTTTTACTTACGGGGTACCTAGCTGAAACTTCAGGCCGTTCAGGTCTGTAA
>NZ_WXWK01000078.1:0-31349 GCF_009904835.1 Vibrio sp. V33_P6A3T137
GATATAAACATAAAACTATTTACAAAGTAATGGTTAATTAATCAATAACACTAACAAAAAATCAGCATCAAAGATAACAGGCCAGAATAAATACAGGGCAAGAATCAGCATATTCATTTGGAGAAAGAACCGCACTATAATACCTGTTTTCCATACTTTGTGAATTTGGGTGTTAGATTGGCTATATTTGGTCAAAATTCGGTTATCTCCGAACTCGTACTTATGCGCGAAAACGATAACGGGGCACTTCTAAGTTACGAAGTGCCCAATGTGAAGGTTCTGGACAAAAATTAGTTTCAAACTTTGTTGTCCTGTGACAGTCGCTCCAAAATTTTTTCACCTCTATCGCCACTTTTTCGCCACTTGCTAACTTTAGAGCAAAAAAAGAGCCGTTAAAAA
The DNA here is from genome assembly GCF_009904835.1 of Vibrio sp. V33_P6A3T137. Taxonomy (NCBI): domain Bacteria; kingdom Pseudomonadati; phylum Pseudomonadota; class Gammaproteobacteria; order Vibrionales; family Vibrionaceae; genus Vibrio; species Vibrio sp. V33_P6A3T137. The sequence continues at coordinate 400 of NZ_WXWK01000078.1, forward strand.
CGGCTCTTAATCATTCGATTTTTCCGATTAATTTAAGGCTTACTCACGCCCGTAAACGTTGTTCTCTTGTTCTTGAACTCGGATAAAAGTCGTACGCTTGGTTAGCTCGCGAAGTTCCGCCGCGCCTACATAGGTGCAAGTTGATCGCACGCCACCGAGGATGTCTTGAATGGTACCGTGGACACTGCCGCGGTATGGCAATAATACGGTTTTACCTTCCGCAGCGCGGTAACCTGCTACGCCGCCAGAGTGCTTCTCCATGGCGCTCTTTGACGACATGCCGTAGAACTTCATGAAGGTTTCGCCGTCTTTCACCACCAGCTCACCGCCCGCTTCTTCATGACCAGCTAACATACCGCCTAGCATGACAAAATCAGCGCCGCCGCCAAAGGCTTTCGCCACATCGCCCGGACAAGCGCAGCCACCGTCACCGATGATACGACCGCCTAAACCATGGGCAGCATCGGCACACTCAATGATCGCCGAGAGCTGAGGGTAACCCACACCCGTTTTCACCCGTGTGGTACAAACCGAACCTGGACCAATACCAACTTTAACAATATCCGCGCCAGCGAGGATCAGCTCTTCACACATATCCCCTGTCACTACGTTACCCGCTGAAATCACTTTATCAGGGAAGGCAGCACGCACTTGCTGTACGTAATCGACTAAATGCTCTGAATAACCGTTAGCAATATCAATACAGATAAACAGCAGATCATCCGATAATGCCATAATATCTTGAGTTTTCTGGAAATCTTGCGGTGAAGTGCCGGTAGAAACCATCACCTTATTTAAGGTTTCACCATTCGCCGTCTGCACAAAGTCAGCCCAATCTTGCACTGTATAGTGCTTATGAATCGCGGTCATGACCCCATGTTCAGCAAGAGCTTTCGCCATCGCGAAACTGCCTACCGAGTCCATGTTGGCGGCAATCACAGGCACGCCAGACCATTGACGGCCACTATGCTTGAAGGTAAAATCGCGGGTTAAGTTAACTTGAGAACGACTTTTGAGAGTAGAACGTTTCGGGCGAAACAGGACATCTTTAAAACCTAACTTAAGTTCTTGTTCGATACGCATGGTTATTTCCTTAGTTAATTCACTGTTTGTGCCTTAGCACAAGGGTGCGGCATACCCAAGTTGGCAGACCTGAGTATGTTTCGGACACAAAAAAACCGGAGCGTTGGCAGACGCTCCGGTTTTCAGCATTATAGGGCGTGATTTCTTTCCGGCAAGTCTGATATTTCATTTTTTTTTGTGCTACGCTAGCGAAGATTTCATATCATTTATCTAACGACACCCTCTCCCACGCAAACAAAGTTCATTAATCACGTTAAATCAACAAGTTAACACCAACTCTTCTAAATGTATTTTATTTAACGCTTTGGGCAACAAAACCCACTTGCGGCGTTTTATGTCTGATCTTTAGTAAAAGTGTGATGGCAGACCTCGTTTGCAAACGGTTGCGACAACGGTTTCTTGAGATGAATGTGACTGAAACACTGGCTGAATATCTCTATCCCAGAGAAAAAATGGGGTTTATTTTTATTACGATTAGGTTTATACCGAGAACAATGATACTCATTAGTGCGTACTATTTTGACTCGCCTGATCTTATTTGAGGAGACAGCACCATGATCAATGTCGCTTTTTTTAGCGCGAAAAACTACGATGAACTCTCTTTCAACCGATTTATTGACCCTCAGCAGCTCACCTTTCATTTTCATGATTTCCGTTTAACCCAAAAGACCGCACAAATGGCTAAAGATTGCCAAGTTGTTTGCGCTTTTGTAAATGATGAATTGGATGCAGAAGTGCTACAGACACTTTATCAAGGTGGCACTCGTTTAATTGCTATGCGCTGCGCAGGCTTTGATAAAGTTGATTTAGCCGCCGCGAAACAATTAGGTTTACAGGTAGTGCGGGTCCCTGCCTATTCACCAGAAGCGGTGGCTGAGCATACCGTGGGCTTAATGATGTGCCTTAACCGTCGTTTTCATAAAGCCTACCAACGTACTCGTGAAGCCAACTTCTCTTTAGAAGGTTTAGTCGGCTTTAACTTTTATGGTAAAACCGTTGGGGTGATCGGTACGGGGAAAATTGGGGTTGCCACCATGCGGATTTTAAAAGGGCTTGGTATGACGGTGCTTTGCTACGACCCTTATCAAAATCCAGCCGCGCTTGAATTAGGGGCAAAATACGTTGAGCTGCCTGAGCTATACGCCAATAGTGATGTGATCACGTTGCACTGCCCCATGTCGAAAGAAAATTATCATCTGCTCAATGAGCAAGCGTTTGATCAAATGAAAGATAAAGTGATGATCATCAACACCAGTCGCGGAGAACTGCTTGATTCTGCGGCGGCAATTGAAGCGTTGAAACGTGGTCGTATAGGCTCATTAGGCTTAGATGTGTATGACAATGAGAAAGATCTGTTCTTCCAAGACAAATCTAATGATGTGATTGTTGATGATGTGTTCCGCCGTTTATCATCCTGCCACAATGTACTCTTTACCGGACACCAAGCTTTCTTGACCGAAGATGCGTTAAATAATATCGCGCAAACCACGTTAAATAATATTCTAGTATTTAGCCAAGGTAAGCTATCCGGCAATGAGTTGATCAACGATTAACTAAACGGCGTAAATGGGGAATGAGATCGCTCGCGATGAGCCCTCTTTCGCCATGCTCATGGGCGTTTTGGTCCGCCGCTTGACTGTGGATCAAAACCCCTACTTTAGCCGCATCAAACAAAGAGAGTCCTTGCGCAAGTAAGGAAGCTATCACCCCAGTCAACACATCCCCCATACCACCACTCGCCATGCCGGGATTACCCGCCAAGCAGACATACAGGCTTTCCCCGTCATAGACTAAGGTACCAGCGCCTTTTAATACCACAACGCCGCCGTATTTTTGCTGTAAGGCGCGTGCGGCCTGAAAACGATCGGCTTCGATAATTTCAACATCGGTCGCGAGCATTCTTGCGGCCTCTGCAGGGTGAGGTGTGATAATTCGCTGCTGATCGAAACAGGCGGATTGAGCAAGAAAAAACAACGCATCCGCATCCATTATTTTCGGCTTATTGAGGCTTTGAACTTCTCTGATGAGCTGTTGCGCTTTTTCATCTCGTCCTAAACCAGGACCAATGGCAACCACGCTGCACCATGCTAAACGTTGTTCAAGCAAACTGGCATCCGACCAACTGGCGACCATCACCTCAGGGCAACTGACCAACATCGCTGTGGTATTTCCGGGGTGAACCAAGGCTGCGTTCAGACCACTCCCCGTTCGTACACAAGCCTGCACCGCTAAAATGGCGGCGCCACCCATACCACTATTACCACCAATAAAGAGCGCCTTACCATGCAAACCTTTATGAGCGGTCCTTGATCTGGGCTGTAAGTAACGCTGAGGTGACTTGACATCGATAGCTTTCAGCGTAGGGGAGTTTTGCGCATTAAAAGCTTCTTCGATGCCTAACCCTGCAAAATGCAGATGGCCAACATAATCCCTCGCTTTGCCTGTCACTAAACCTTGTTTTAAGCCGACAAAACTCACCGTATGCTGCGCATAAATAGCACAACCAAGCGCACATCCTGTCAAAGCGCATAACCCCGATGGCACATCAATCGCAACGACAGGGGCTGAATGGTCATTAATCGTCTCGATCACCGCTTGCAATTTAGGACGAACGGCTCCCTTAATACCAATGCCTAGTAATCCATCAATAATCACATCGATATGATCTGGAATAGTATCGCTACAAGGAAAAACTTCTCCGCCACTATCTAACCAGTGATAATAAGCTTTTCGTGCATCATCACGTAAACATTCAGGATCACCGAACTGCCATACCGTGACCTGAATACCCACCGATTGAGCCAGTCGTGCAACAATATAACCATCGCCACCATTATTGCCGCTGCCACAACACACTAACCAGTGATGAGAGGCCGGATACTGAGCTAAAGCAATGGTAAATACCGCTTGGCCAGCACGCTCCATCAACCGAAATATTTCTAAACCTTGCGCCTTAGCGGCTAACTGTTCACCTTGTTTGACTTGCTGTGGGGTATAAAAAAGTCTGGGCAAAGGCATGATAATTTTCCTACAACACTAGATGAGACACATCGCGTTAACTTACTGTCGAGATTGTAAAGAGGCCAACGCCTCGGTGGTGGCATCTTGAATAGACAGAAAAAGAGAATTGATTTTTCCTGTCGGCGTACGCATCGGGTTAAGAGTGATATTTTGGTACATAAAATCCGCTTGCTGGGTAATGGGCCGGACATTACGACACTTGAAGAGATAAGGGCGCTGCTGCCAAGTGATGAAACTGCGACAGCCTAAGTCATAAACGGGCTTGGTTTTTAATTTAAACCAGTCTGACGGAATTTCAGGAAAAATAGTAAAGATAGATTTGCCAATCACATCATGACCATGCTTACCACTGTGATGGGTCATAAACCCATTCCATACCTGTACTTCGTAGTCTCGATTTAAGACGATTAATCCCATATCAACGTTCTGGACCATGTCCACCATCCAGTGGAATTGCTCAAATTCAGCAGGGAGAGAAAGCATTAAAAATCCTCCATTAGATAAGCCAGTTTATTATCGAGCAACGGCAACGACTCATCGACAAACATAAACAGCAGATCACAACGAATTGAGGTGCCTTCAATATTGTAGCTGACCTCAAAGGTCATGGTTTTGGTAAATGAACCTGCGGTTGATTGAATCACCGAGTCTATCGAAATATGTTGACCAAGTAAGACGGGCGAGCTTTGAAAAAAGCGCACCTCCGATTGTTGACCGAGCCCATTAAGAAATGAGCCGACCAAAATATTCGAAACGTCCATTAATAATTCAAGCTCTTCCAACTCTTCGCTGTCCACCGGGACTTTCATTAATTTTTTTAAATCCGCGACACTGGAGTCACTGAGTAACACCAAAGCTTCACCAGCAATCCCTTCACCACTAAAGCCCTGACAAACACCAGAAACCTGAACATTATCGGCCAGATCACGCAAAGCCATATGCAGTTCACTGACTTCTAAGATATTGATATTAGGTAAAGGTAACTCAACAAATACATCAAAATGGCGTGCCAACGCGTCGGCCGCTTGACCAATCGATACGTTAGCCACTTCCATGTAAACATCACGACGCCGTAAGATAGGCAGATCAATCGAAACTGGCGTGACAATACGCGGCTGCGTCGGCGGCTCAACCAGCTCACGCAGAACATCGTTTAAGATCGTTTTATCAATAGGTTTTTGAATAAATGCGCGAGCACCGAGCGCCATCACTCGCTCTTTGGCTTTGGGTTGGATGTCACCAGAGACCACCACCACGGGAGTCTGATCACCACGCGCTCGCATCGCTTCAAGCGTTTCAAAACCATCTAACTCTGGCATGGTTAAATCTAAGAACATTAACTTAAACGAGTGCTTATCAAGCTGCTCCAATGCATCAACACCATGTACAGCAAAGGTGATGTCTGCATTCAACGAAGCGGGTAAAGAACGAGCCATTTGTTTTCGGGCTAATGCAGAATCATCGCAGATCAACACTGGGTAAGACATACCACCACCTATTGTTAGCTTTTATTAATTAAAAGTGTATACCCAAATCGAATCAGCGTACTAGGTTATCGTAATTTAATTATTGATAAATGGCACTTTTTAAAAACCATTTGATGACGTTACTCGATACGGTGAAGTCATATAGCCAAGCTATCAGTAAGCTTAACATCACGATTTAGTCATTGGCGAAGGAGCGGCCCGTTGACGGGAGCGAAGATAAAAACCTAATGACGTCGCCGCGATAGAGAAAATTAAATACGAGAGTGCAAAGATCGCAGGAGAAGTCATCCAACCCATCGCCATCCCCCAAACGACACCAATAATGGTGATCGCAAACTTAAATAGTAAACCGCAAAAAAGCAGCAGTAATCCTTGTTCGGGAAATCGTGCGCGACTAAACGCCAAACCATAACACCCGGCGACGGCCGTGATAGCAGTAAGAGAACCAAGTAATAACGAAGGAAAGTGCTCGGCGGAGGCGAGAATAGCGACGAATAAAGAGACCGCAGCAATGATTAATATTTTCATCGTGGCCTACCTTAGTGAAAGGAGGAAATATGCCGCTAAAATGAGGCCGTTCTACTCACCTCGACCCACACCTCATATTAACGCTTTATTATGTACGCCTTTGCATAATAAAAGACAAGGTTGATCATTGAACTCTTGAGGTTAGCTCACAGAGCCATTTTCGCGCTATAGCGATAACAAGCCTTTCTTTAACAAGCAATAAACGCTCAAAGATTCCCCCATACTGGAGCTAAAAGTGAACTGAGTACATGATCAATTACACAGAAATGACACCTAGAGCAAAAAATAATTAAAACTCTTGCAATTCATCGCAAGTTCCAATTGACAACGATACAGATTGATCTAGACTCACTGACAGCTAGAAATGAAGTTCGTTGTATACACATTGTTTCGTTGGATTCCTTGTAACTCCCGTCGTGTCGTACGCAATAGCAAGCTACTTTTCCATGCTATCCGTGCCGAATTCGGCCTATATACAAAATGTTTTTTAGGATTTTTACTATGTCTACTCCTGTTACTGGTACCGTTAAATGGTTCAACGAAACTAAAGGTTTCGGCTTCATTAAACAAGAAAACGGTCCTGACGTTTTTGCTCATTTCAGTGCTATCCAAAGTGAAGGTTTCCGCACTTTGGCTGAAGGCCAAAAAGTTGAGTTTGTGATCACACAAGGTCAAAAAGGCCCTCAAGCTGAAAGCATCAAAGTCCTGTAATAGACGAACCTAATACTTAATAGCCAGCTTTTTAGCTGGCTATTTTCATTTTATATTCTCATATCTTAACGATTCAGCTCGGCATGAGGGCCAAACACTTCATAATGAATCCGTTCCGCATCAACGCCTAAACTCATCAACTGTTTGACTGTATTTTCCATAAAACCAAGTGGACCACAGAGATAATAATCCCCATTATTAATTGGCAAAGTGACGGCTGATAAATCCATTTGACCAGTATGCGTGTTAGCGCCTTCACCACGTAAATACCAAACCTGCTGTTGCCATTCTTTGCCTGAGGTTTGCTGGGCTGCGATGAGTGTCGCCGTTTCTTCTAAAAAGGTGTGTTGCTGTCGATCATGACAAGCGTATAAATAATGAACCCGATTTTTATCCTGCTCGGCAAGAGTCTGTAACATCGCTTGCATCGGAGTAACACCGACGCCAGCAGAAATAAGTACCACTGGACGCTGACGCTCAACGTAGTAAAAATCACCCGCTGGCGCATATAGAGCAACCGAGTCGCCAACTTGAACGTTATCGTGCAAATAGTGCGAGACTACCCCTGCGTTTTGATTGTCCGCTCCTTCACGCTTGACCGATATCCGGTAATACTCGCCGTTTGTCGCGTGAGATAACGAATATTGGCGGATTTCTTGATATCGATGCCCCGCAGGTTTCACTTCTAATCCTATATACTGACCTGCTTGATGAGCAAGTACTGGTAAACCATCTTTGGGTTTTAGGATAAAACTGGTCACCAATAATGATTCTGGACGCTTTTCTGCAACAATAAACTCGCGCGCATTAGACCAACCGCCGATCGCTTGTTTACGCTGTAAATAGAGCTCACCTTCTCGATCAATAAAAATTTGTGCTAAGAAGAGATAGGCTTCTGTCCACGCTTGTTCTACTTCGCTCGTAAAGGCCTCTGGTGCTAACTCTCGTAATGTTTCAATCAAATGATGACCAACGATTTGATAATGATCCGGTTGGATATTAAAACTAGTATGTTTATGAGCGATACGTTCAACAGCGCTAGTGAGAGCCGCTAAGTTATCGATATTTTTAGCGTAAGCGGCGACAGCACTAAACAGAGCAACACTTTGGCGACCTGTTTTTTGATGGGTCATATTAAAAATATCTTTTAATTCAGGGTTATGAGTAAACATACGCTGATAAAAATGGGCCGTAAGTGCGGGTCCTGCAGATTCTAGTAAAGGAATCGTACTTTTAATGATTGCGATAGTATGGTTGTTGAGCATAAATCGACGTCTCCTGATATAAGATAATTGAAAATAAACTGACTTCCACTATCCCATTGCAGGTTCAATGCCAAAAATTAACTCATTGTTATTAAAAGAAAATAACACAGACACCTATAAAATCATGTCAAATTAACTTCTTTTAAATTGGTCATTTTGACTTTATCATGTCCAAAAGGAGCGATGACCATGCAAGATTTTTCTGTTTCCACCGTAGTAGACATGACGATTGGCTTAGCCAGCGGTATTAACGATCAAGATCGTTTTCATCGCTTATTGGATGCGATTCGCAAGACCATTCAATGTGACTGTGTGGTGTTGATGTCACGGCAAAATGACACCCTTATTCCACTAGCGATGCAAGGCTTAACCAGAGATACACTGGGGCGGCGTTTTATCATCTCAGAGCACCCGAGACTGGATATTATTTGCCAATCGAGCTCTCCAGTGCGATTCGGAGCCGACTGCCCACTCCCCGATCCTTTTGATGGTTTACTGATGGAGCATGACGATGATCTGCCTATTCACGCTTGTATGGGCCTACCTTTACTCTTTGGCGATGCATTATTAGGTGTTCTGACCCTCGATAGCCTCACCCCCAATGCTTTTAATGACATACCCATGCGCAGTCTAGAGGCTTTAGCGGCGATCGCGGCCTCAACCTTGAAGTTAGCATTGACTCTCTCACAACTGGAAGCTCAGGCTAAATATAGCCAGCAGCGTCTAGAAGCCCTCAACGAAGATGTCTGGCAACGAGAAAAAGGGGACATCATTGGCAATAGTGATGCTATACGGATCATGATGTCGGATATCCACGTTGTCGCTCCCTCCGATCTCACCATTATGATTCATGGTGAAACAGGAGTCGGAAAAGAGTTGGTTGCGCGTACCATTCACCAGCTATCTGCTCGCAAACACCAACCTATGGTCTATGTGAACTGTGCGGCTATCCCTGAAAATTTAGTCGAAAGTGAGCTATTTGGGCATGTAAAAGGCGCTTTTACCGGCGCTGAACGTCATCGAATGGGGAAATTTGCTTTAGCCGATGGGGGAACGTTATTTTTAGATGAAATTGGTGAATTGCCTTTATTAGCGCAAAGTAAATTACTGCGTGTATTACAAAACAATGAGATTCAACCTGTCGGTCAAGATACGGTACAAACCGTCAATGTTCGTATTCTCGCCGCAACGAATCGGGATTTAAAACAAGAGGTTCAAGCCGGCCGTTTTCGAGCCGATCTTTACCATCGATTAAGTGTTTACCCAATTTGGGTCCCCCCACTTCGTGAGCGCACCGGTGATATTGCCTTATTAGTCGGGTACTTTCTGGAACAAACTCGACGCAAACTCGGTATCGTGCAATTAAAAATCGCCGCCCCAGCGCTCAGTTACCTGATCCATTATTCATGGCCTGGCAATGTTCGAGAGTTAGAGCATGTCATTAATCGTTCCGCACTTAAAGCTCGCGCTCTAAAGCCTAACCAATCCTTAGTGACCATTGATTTAATGGAAATAGGAACTCTCGATGAGTCTTTAATCGCGATTCATCCTCCACAAGCTTGTGCCGAGCAAGCTGTCAGGGCGTCAGATCAGGAATCATTAGGCTTACGCACTGCAACCGATGCGTTTCAACGTCAATTGATCTGTCAAACTTTGGAGGAAGCAGAATACAACTGGGCTCAAGCGGCACGAAGACTCGATGTGGATCGTGCCAACTTAACTCGTCTTGCCAAACGACTCGGCATACAACTGCACAAAAAACACAGTATTGAATGACTTGACGCGTTAACTCTCACTCTCTTGGGCGGGTTCTTGCGCTACGGCTGGCTCAGGTGGAAAAGCTTTTTCATACGCCTCCATAAAATCTCGGCGGATCAATTGCTCTAATTGGTTCGCTTTATCGGTTGGGCAAAAGATCATAAAGTGCACCACTTGCTCGCCCGCCCCTGCACTGGAAATTTCAATGTGCGGCTCAGCACTGGGTAAATCAACGCCAGCATGTTTCTCAATCATATTGTTATAACGCCGAGCGACATCAATAAAATGAGCAAAATGCGTTTCCATTCGCTGATACATGATCGGTAACAAGGGATACAAATTAACGAATCGGGGCACAATAATGGTGAAATTATGGAAGACATAACGCTTCATAAAGTTTAAATTTTTCACTGGGTAAGTGAAAAACATGCTGTTAGGTAGCGTCGCCGTTTTGCCTGTGTAGTGGTATTGACCATGCTGCAAATCAATCTCTTGAATGACGGTCGCCATCATGTTGTGCTCAATCACTTCACCACACAGTTTGCCCACTTCTATCCAATCCCCCATACGAAATGAACGAGAGCTGGCGCGTTGAATAGAGCCGGTGAAGCAGAGAATGATCTCTTTTGAAGCCACGACAATGGCGATGGCAATCGCGGTTACCGATAGTGCAAACTGACTGATCTCTGATTTCCAGAGTAAAAATAAAATTAAAATCGTGGCAACAAAAGCACCATTTTTGGTCCGTGACATCCATTTACGCTGCTCTTCGGTCAAAAAAGAGACTTCACCACGAATTTGCGATAGCACTAACCGTTTTAGTGCCATGATCAAGAAAATAATAAGTAGCGTTAATATCAACTTATTTTCTTGTAAAAACGCAATGGCGACGTAGAGATGTTGCATGGTAAAAATTCCTAATCCATTATCTTTTTTATTGAGTGTTTTATACCGTATTGATGGTCTTATGCCTACATGAAGTTGCTTAGGCACCCAAAAACCATAAAAAAACGCTAAAGCGATCCCTTAGCGTTGATTGACAACAAACCTTTATGCGTAACGCTGTGCGGTTTTCTCTGCTAATTTCACAATCACTTGAACCGCTTTCTCCATTCCCTCAATAGTAATAAACTCATGAATACCATGGAAGTTATAGCCGCCAGTAAAAAGGTTCGGGCAAGGTAATCCCATAAAAGATAAACGCGCACCATCTGTTCCACCACGGATAGGCTTAATGATTGGCGAGATACCACACTCAAGCATCGCGGATTGGGCTAATTCAATGATATGTGGGTGCACCATCACTTGCTCTTTCATATTCGCATACTGATCCGTTATGACTAATTCAATATGGCCTTTAGCCAAACGTTGATTAAGCCGTTGTACTTGTTGCTGCATAAATGCTTTACGATCGGCAAAACCTTGACGTGAAAAATCACGAATTAAGTAATCTAACTGTGATAATGCAACGCTCATCTTAGCGGATTTAAGATGATAAAAACCTTGATAGCCATCGGTATGCTCTGGTGTCTCTTGCATCGGCATCATGGCAATGAAATCACTGGCGAGATACATCGAATTCACCATTTTATTCTTCGCCGTTCCAGGATGAACATTAACACCGTGGCAAATAACCTGAGCGGTGGCTGCATAGAAGTTTTCAAACTCCAGCTCCCCGACAGGACCACCATCAACGGTGTAGGCCCACTCTGCTGCGAACTTTTGTCGATTAAAATGATCAGCACCGCGACCAATTTCTTCATCGGGAGTAAATGCGATGTAAATATCACCGTGAGGAATGGAAGGATCGGCAATCAGCATCTCAATGGCGGTAATGATTTCGGCAATGCCTGCCTTATTATCAGCGCCGAGCAAGGTATGGCCATCGGTCGTGATTAAGTGCTCACCGTGAAGTTGATGCAGCTCTGGATATTGAATCGGTGAGAGAATTTCATCGCCTTTACCAAGAGCAATGTCTCCCCCTTGATAATGTTCGACAATTTGCGGTTTGACGTGTTTACCTGAAGCGTCTGGTGCCGTATCTAAATGAGCGATAAATCCGATCGCAGGAACCGTATACTGAACATTAGAAGGCAAGCAGGCCATTACATAGCCGTATTCATCCACACTCGCCTCAGTTAATCCGATTTGCTGTAATTCTTCAACAAGGTGCCGCGCAAAAACCATTTGCCCACTGGAGCTGGGCGTGTGCGTATTTTTCGGCTTAGATTGGGTATCATAAGTCACATAGCGTAAAAAACGCTCAACAAGATTCTGCATAGTAAATACTCACTATTCGGCAAGGCAATTAAAAACGTATACAACATCAAAGCCCATCTTCGCCCAATAGACGGAGACGATGTGGCTTGATACGCTACTGATTACTCTTGATAGTACGTCTTTGCTAATAAGATAACTTGCTATAAATCAGTTTTTAGTGGATTAGTCACAGGGGATGAATGAGTCAATGAGAGAGAAAGATCAGAAAAAAATGAGAGACTGCTCCAGCAAAAACCATAAAATGTACATTTATTGAGCCGCTCATTGGCGTTTTTCGTCATCATTACTAGAATAATAAGGTAACTCGCTTCTGGTTAATGCACAGATATTAACGATTCAAACGGCTTAAACTCTCTAAACATCTCGCTAACGACGTCTTGCCTCTTGATATCAACTTATCGATTCAAGAGGCGCTTTTTTCATCAAAAGAATACCATTCATCCACTAGCGCTGAAGCACTAGCATTCGGCTGCTCATTGCTGGCGTTTCAATAGTCGTCATACTACCTTGGGCTTCAAACGTCTCACCAGTGTAGAGATCGTACAATCCATGCGTCCATTGCTTAAGCTCAACGGATTGACTACGAGCCGATTTATTGATGATCACGACCCCTTGTTCACCTCGGCGAAAGACCAATAGATCATCACTGGCTTCGATAGGTAACATGGGTAGCCCATGCATTTGATTATGAAAGGCAATCCCAGTCAAAATCTTAGGATCACACCAAGCATTCTGCCAACGCGGTTTTCCATTACGAGCACAGAGTCCACTGGGGTTTAAATCCGTGTAGATCAACGGTACTCCGCCATCTCTACCAAGAATATAGCTATATGCCAGCGACTCTAACGTTTCTGACATCACGAGATCCATAAACACATCGTTATTAGGAATATCATGAGTGATAGCAAAGGTGATAGCGCGTTCTTTCGATAACGCTTCACCAAAACAGTAGGGGTCAATTAACGCTTTTAAACTGCCTTTCGGCTGTAACGCATTAAAGACAGTCTGAAATAAGGGGAAGTCATAAGCTCCCAAACGGGTTTGCTCTAAATAGGGCTCTAAAAACAGTTTATATTCCGCTTTGGTCGCTCCACCATCGGTGATGATCTCGCCAAAAATATGCACATCATGAGTGATCTCTTCACTCCATACACGCTTGAGATGCTCAATGGTCATATGCTTGGCAGCATCAATCCGAAACCCTTTCACGCCCATTGCTTTTAGCGCCAACAGATAGGCTTGCTGCTGTGCAACGACATGAGGATTATCACGTAATGTAGGTAAACCTGCATCATGTGGACCACCTGAAATACGTCCGTTTTGCACTTGCCATTTATCTTGCCAATCTTTAATACCAAAGGCTTCGACAAAATCATCTTCGGTAAACAGGGGTTGAGATAAGTCACCAAACAAACGTTGTTGTTGGTAATACTCATCACGCTGAGCATAGTCGTTAAGATCGTCATCACTTGGATATTGTAAGTCCAAGCGATGGGTTGATTCATTGGCCATGTGGTTAAATACCACATCAGCATACACCCATAAACCCAGCGCTTCTAAACCCGCAACCATCGCTTGAAACGTGCTGGTATTGCCCAATTGATTATCAATCACTCGATAATCTTGTGGTTGATAACGCTGCCACCAAGGAGTACCACTCGGTTGTTGGTAAGACTTCATCGGCGGTGAAACTAGTACGGCTTTATAGCCTGCTTTGGCAATCTTTGACGCATGCTCGGTGACTTTGGCATAAGGCCAATCAAAAACATGTAAAATGACATCCGTCGGCTGAGAACTGATCATCTTGAATACTCCTGTTTATCTAGCCAGCGAAAGAAAACTTAAAAAATCAATGAATGCAGCTCGCTAGAACAATTCGATTATAGTGACCATGATTATAGGTTGCTGGAGCAAAGCGCCATCCCCCTTTATGGAATTATTGATGGTGGAGACCCAAGGCGTAGAATCACGCTTTCGCTAGGCAACGAAATGTTTAGGATGGATTAAAAAGCCGTCGAGAAATCACATTTGCTCGTCGTACGGTATAGGCAGAAAATCACAAAGGCAGTAAAGCGCCTTTGTGATTGAATAAAAACAAGAAAATTAGTGTACAGGGGCATCACTGGCAGCAAAAAACGGCCCAAAATGTTGCTCTAATATTTCTGGAGTTAGTTCACCAGCCGCTTCTAAACGCTTAAATTCAGCCACCAAAGCACGCTGTTCTTCCAAACTTGGTAGTGGTGTTTCAGGTTGGTCGCTAAGCTGAGCGGTCATGTTCTCTAACTCTTGTTCAATATCTTTCATAGTATGCCTCTTCAATTAAAAACCTTGTAGTCTACTTAAGTCACCACAAGGTAGCTAGACTACGTTAGAGTTTAAAGTTACTCACCATCGAATCAAGACGCTGCGATAAGTCACTTAACTCTTGGCTCGCTTGAGCGAGTTGCTCTGCCGTCACCGTCGTTTTCTCATTCACAACATTAATTTCTTCAACATTGCTATTAATGGTGTAAACAACCGTCGATTGCTCTTCTGTCGCCGTAGCAACTTGAGTATTTCTATCGGTAATGTCTCGGATTTTCAGTAAAATGGTTTCTAGCTCTTGAGCGGCTGATTGGGTGAATTCAACCCCTTCAGTTGAAATACTTTGTCCCATTTCCATCGCTTGTACCGCCGCTTTCGCGTCAGCTTGTAGTTGATGGATCATAGTTTGTATCTCTTCCGTCGAGCTTGCCGTACGACTGGCTAAATTACGAACTTCATCGGCAACGACCGCAAAGCCCCGACCTTGATCGCCTGCGCGCGCGGCTTCGATCGCTGCGTTCAATGCTAATAAATTGGTTTGCTCAGATATCTCTCGGATCACATCTAAAATACTGCCAATATCTTGCGTTTTTTTCGCCAACTGTCCAACGACTTCGCCTGTATTTGTCATATCAATGGCTAAACGATCAATGGTGTCTTTCGCTTGAGTGATCACTTTTTTGCCTTGTAGCGTGCTGGTTGCTGCCTCATTGGCGGTTTCAGCAGCGGTAGCAGCATTAGCGGCAATTTCACTGATCGTCGATCCCATTTGGTTCATGGCTGTCACGACTTGGACTGTCTGTTCACGCTGGTGCTGGCTATTATCAAACGTGGTCTGCGATTTGTTCGACACATTCGCAGCGGCATGATGCAACGCTCGACTCGTCGCAGAAACCTCTTTCATCGATTGATGAATTTTATCGATAAAACCATTAAATCCTTGTGATAATTGAGAAATTTCATCGGTACCCTCAATCTCAATACGTTGAGACAGGTCGCCATCGCCTTGTCCGAGATCGGTAAATCGTTGAGCGATCTGACGGATAGGCTTGGCGATACTATTGGCCAAAATAATCCCCACAACAATGAACCCTCCAGCGACCATCAAGGTTAATAATATCATCCGTTGTCCCATGCTATTCAGATCAGCAAAAACCTCTCGAACAGGCACAGAAGCAACGACAAACCAATCCATACTCGGGATATAGAGACTGGCAACAAATACCTCTTCACCACTGTCTTGAGCCGTCATTAAATTAAAGGTTGATTTATTAAGTAGAGATGAGGCTTGTGGGCCATAAATATGGCTTAATGAATGTTGATGTTTATCATTTTGATGATGAACTTGAATCTCACCCTGAGCATTCGCTAGATAAACAAAGCCGGTTTGTTCAATCTTAAAACTGGTCAATAAACGTACCATGTCATCCATTGATTTAGACAAACCTGACATACTAATCCCATTGACAATTTGGTAGTTAGCAAACAGTTTTACCTCACCAGTCGGCTCTCTAAACATACTGACCATCGTTGGCTGTTGAGAGTCCGTGAAACCAAAAAACCAGCCATCTTGCTGACGATTCAATTGGCGGAGAAATCCATTTTGATTCCAATAAAAAGCCGTTTCTCGATTCGCCACTGAAGCATCATCTAAACGGTATTGCTGACGAATATTGTTGAGCTGAAGAACAAGCTGAGCTTCTTGCTCTGCATTTCTATCGGTGGTCGCAATCACTTCTTGAATAAACACATTGCTTGCAATCTGTTGAGAAGCTTGCAATAGGGTACTAACGTCTCGATCAATTTGTTCCGCAATTCGATGCAGCATCGTTGGGATCTCAATATCAACCAAACGGTGCTCTAGCGTCTGCCTAGCTTGATGCTGAGCCATTAAACCAAGAATGGTCGTCGACGCTAAAACGGCTAGCGTCATACCGAGTACAACCTTATATAGATATCCCTTCAGGGGGTAGAACCAATATTATCAAGTCAGGAGTATAATAGAATCGGCAACCAATTCATATTTACGCATATCTCACCATAATGGTAAGCCTTCAATTCATTAAAAACTAATAATTATTCACCAAATATCAATACTCCAATCGCGTAAGGCGACAGCGAGACTGTCAATCAACCATACATTTTTTCAAAAAATTGATGCCGTTGTCGATTGCTCTTTAAGGATCATTGAGAGTAATAATGGTAGTGACTATGACTCGACTTTTAGGTAGAAAAGATATAAAAAAGCCCCTAGTTTTAGGGGCGATGTTGATTGAAAAGAGAGTAAAATTTAAACCTTAAAGCGACCGACTCTATTCTGTAGATCCGTCGCTAAACGTGCCAACTCATCACTGGCCGCTGCAATATGGGTTGAGCCATCGGATAATTGCTCTACTCCACCGCTGATTCGGTTGAGTGTTTGGTTTACATCATCAGCCACTATCGATTGTTGCTCAGTTGCTGTCGCAATTTGGATGTTCATGTCATTGATCGTAATGATCGCAGCGGTAATTTCACGCAGCTTTTCCGAAGCCTGTTCGGCCCAGTCGACCACTTCATTGGCTTTACGATAACCACCATCCATGACTTGCGAAGCATTCTTCGACGCTGATTGTAGTTTCTCAATAATGTCACGAATTTCTTCGGTAGAACTTTGCGTACGTGTCGCCAATGTTCGAACCTCATCTGCAACCACCGCAAAGCCTCGGCCATGTTCACCAGCTCGAGCAGCTTCAATTGCTGCGTTAAGAGCTAGTAAGTTCGTTTGCTCAGCGATGCTACGAATCACCTCAAGCACTTTGCCGATAGAATCTGCGTCTTGCTGTAGTTTCTCTATCACATTAACCGCGGTTTGTACCTCTTTCGCTAAGGACAGGACTTCGTTAGTGGTTTTCGTCACCACGACTTCACCTTCTTGAGCAAATTTACTTGAACGGTCCGCCGCTTGAGCCGCATTACCGGCATTTTCTGCAACTTGGTTCACCGTTGCGGCCATTTCTGTCATCGCGGTAGCCACTTGATCCGTTTCGTGACGTTGTTTCTGTACTTGATCATTCGCTTCTCGGCTTGAAACCGCCAATTGCTCAGCCGCGGCACCTAACTGAATGGAAGCTTCAGCCACTTGTTTTACCAAGCTATGCACCCCGCCCACAAACGCGTTAAAGCTGCGCGCCAAATCACCAAACTCATCGTGGCGCTCTTCATTAAGACGCTGAGTTAAATCACCATCTCCCGCGGCAATTTGCTCTAGTGCCTCACGCGTTTCGTTGATTGGTCTGACAATCATTTTAGCGACCAAAAGAATGATGACGATGAGTAAAATCAAGGTCACCGCAAACGCCAGTAACAAGGTGACGGTTAATTCACGTGCCGTAGAGATAATATCATCGTACGGTTGAGCAACCGCGAGCGACCAACCCGGGGTATTCGCGACCGGATGGTAAGCCACCATATAATGTTGCTTATTTTCTAAATACAGATCGGTTAACCCAGATTGACCGGCAACCATTAAGCGACTCATTTGTGCGTAAGCCGTGTTGCTGTCCTGAGTTGCATTATCTTTTAGGCGTTTGGCTGCCGTTTTGTGTGCCACATAGACACCGCGCGAGTCAACCAGCCACGCTTCCGCATTATTAGTAGCGACACTATCAACCAGTTGAGTCAAAGTATTCAGCGTTACGGTTGCGGCTAATAAACCAATCACTTCACCACGATGATTTTTTACCACATGAGCCAAAACAATGATCGCATTGCCTGAAGTTCCCGAATAAAGCGGGTCACTGACCAGTGACTGCTGAGTTTTTTGTACCACTAACTGCTGAAAGTAACCACGATCGGCTCGACTCGCAACAACGCCGTTGTGGTGGTAAGCATCCCCTTTTAAATCGACAAAGAACATCACTTCAAATTCTGAACTCATGTTTTTGCCAAAGTGTTTAACGTAGTTAAAAATGGCTTGCGTATCTCCGGAAGCTAACGTCTCGGTTTGTGCTAAAGAGCGGACAACCGCCATGCGGGCTTCTACCCAACTGCTGACCATTTCCGAACTACTTTGCGCCGTACGGCTGACTGATGTTTCTCCTAACCCCACCACTCTGGAGCTGACTTGATTGGTTACTATCCAAGCAGCCAGTAACAAACTGATGGTCAAAGGAATACTGAACACAATGATCAGCCTTGATGTCATTCTTAATTTTTTGAGCATGGGATCCTCTTCACCAAACAATGTCTGCTGAGACTAATAAAATCGAAGTTTTGCTACTTAGATGTTTAGCACAAAACCATTAAAAATCACGAAATGGATTGCAATTTGGTGAGTATTCTTCCAATCATTTATTCATATACCGAACTTAGTCCCATTTCTCATCGTAATGTCGGCGTCGAAATCATCACCAATCGGTTCAAGTACCGCATTTTTTTGCTGTATTGGTGGGAACTTTTCGGGTAATACATTGACCAAAAGCTGATTTTTCTATCGGGAGTTTAAGGTCAATGCAGTTAACTACCTTTCAAACACTACAAGACTATTTAAACCAGCAAGTGATTGGTCAATCTTCATTAATCCAACAGTTGCTAATTGCTTTACTGGCGGATGGGCATATTTTGGTTGAAGGCCCCCCAGGATTAGCAAAAACTCGTGCGGTAAAATCACTGGCTGAATGCATTGAAGGCGAGTTTCATCGTATACAATTTACCCCTGATTTACTGCCAGCAGACTTAACCGGTACCGATATTTTCCGCCCAGAAACGGGAGAATTCACCTTCCAACCTGGGCCTATTTTTCATTCACTGGTTCTCGCTGATGAAATAAACCGTGCTCCAGCCAAGGTACAAGCGGCAATGCTAGAAGCAATGGCTGAAAAGCAGATCACCGCAGGTCGTAAAACCTACCCACTACCGCCTCTTTTTCTGGTGATGGCGACACAAAACCCGATTGAGCAAGAAGGGACTTATCCTTTACCTGAGGCGCAGTTGGATCGGTTTTTATTGCATTTAGAAGTTGACTATCCTGACGCTGAACATGAATTGGCTATTTTGCGTCTTAACCGTGGAGAAGCTCTGGGACAGCGTTCTATTACTCCGCCCGTCTTGAGTCAATCGGATATTTTCTCTGCCCGACAAACCGTACTCAATATCCATATGGCTGAGGCCATCGAGCAGTATATCATCCGCCTTATCATGGCCACCCGTCATCCCAGTGAGTATGACCCAACACTAGCTCAATGGATTGAGATGGGGGTTAGCCCACGCGCAACCATCGCCTTAGACCGTTGTGCTCGTGCTCATGCTTGGCTCAGTGGCAGAGACTTTGTCAGCCCGGAGGATGTTCAAGCGATGATCTATCCCGTGCTTCGCCATCGATTACTGTTAACTTATCAAGCACAAGCAGAAGGCATCACGCCTAACCAAGTTATTGCTCACTTACTGACATTAGTCGGCAGCGCCTAGGATAAATAGATGACCAATCTTTCTCTATCATCATTACCTGAGCACGCCAATGGCGTTACCTTATGCCTTGAAGAACTACTGCCTTACCAGCAACAGGCCGTGAAATGGCTCCCTCCAGCTAAAAGTTTGTGGGCTCCATTGCTCGGTCAACACCGAAGCCGTCAACTTGGTCGTGGGATGGATTTTGCTGAAGTGCGCCAGTATCAGGCTGGCGATGATATTAGAAGCATTGATTGGCGAGTGACAGCAAGAACGGGTAAACCACACACTAAGCTTTTTTGTGAAGAGCGAGAAAAACCCGTTATTCTTTATGTCGATTTTAGCCCTTCGATGCAGTTTGGTTCAACTTTACTGTTTAAATCCGTGCAAGCCGCTCATATGGCAAGTTTAATCAGTTGGTTAGCCGTGGCGCAACAAGATCGCATTGGCGCGGTTATTGATCTTGGAAACCGGTTAATTGAACTAAAACCCACCGCACGGCGTAATGGCGCATTACGTATTCTATCTGAACTAATCAGTAGACAAATACAAGCGCAGCAGACGACCACTGCGTCAAATTCTTCCATGCAGGAAGGCTTACTCACGCTTGATCGACTCTGTCCTAAAGGCAGTGAGATTATCTTGCTCAGCGATTTCGTACGCTATGATGACGGAATGCAGCCACTATTGAGTCGATTAAGTCGCCATAATCAAGTCCGAATAGTACAGATTGCCGATCCATTGGAACAAGGGATCACCGCTTTTCGTGGTAGAGAACGTGTAAGAAATAACCAACACACGCTCTGGCTCAACTTTTCAGCAAATAATACCCGCGACGGTATCAAAAAATCCTTTGAATCTCAGAAACTAAAACTAAAATTATTGAGCCAACGTATGGCAATGGACTATCGCCTACTCTCTTGTGGGCGGCCTTTGTTACCACAACTATCCGGACTCTAAATTAAATGCAGGCAGCCTCATCACTACTCGACCTTAATGCTCTTCATCTTCCTGCTTTGCCCTCTTGGTGGCCATTAGCGTGGGGATGGTGGGTAAGCGCGGCAGCCGCTGTTAGCGTTATCTTGCTGGTTGCCTTTTTGATTCACTGGAAACGTAAGCGTCTCGCTCCGAAGAAAACCGCATTACGCTTACTCGGTATGCCTGCGGGTTATCAAACCCCCTCTTCTGCGATTGAATTGCTGAGACAAGCCGCGCTGTGTTATTTCCCGCGTGAAGATATTGCTCACCTCACGGGCCATGACTGGTACGTTTTTTTAGATAACCAATTGGGGCAACCACTCTTTGTGCCAAATCTCGCGTTATGGCAACAAGCCTTATATCAAAAACAACCCATCGAGCATCCGGAGCGTTTGGTTGCGGATTGCTACTTGTGGATAGATAAAGCGTTGCCCCCAACAAAGAGGAGTTTACGAAACCTTGGCAAACGTTGAATTTGTATGGTGGTGGCTGTGGGCGTTACTGCCACTGCCACTGCTGGTGTACTTTTTTTTACCGCCGCAACCACCCACTACTGCAGTACCTCTCGCTTATCTTCCTCCGTCCAGTGATAACCACCAACCACAGCAATGGCTGATGAAAGGTTTGGTGCTAACACTTTGGATAAGCCTCGTCGCAGCGGCAGCGCGCCCTGTTTGGTATGGTGAACCCATTACACACTCTCAGCCTCATAGAGACATGATGTTGGTGGTCGACTTGTCTTATTCTATGAATCAAAAAGACATGCAGATGGGCGATGACTATATCGATCGTCTCACGGCGGTCAAACAGGTACTTAGTGACTTTATCGCTCAGCGGCAAGGCGATCGTCTCGGACTGATTTTTTTTGCGGATCACGCCTATTTACAAACACCGCTCACTCTCGATAGAACTACCGTCGCTCAACAGCTTAATCAAGCCGTTTTACGTCTGATTGGCACTCAAACTGCCATCGGCGATGGTATTGGCCTCGCGACCAAAACCTTTATTGAGAGTGATGCCCCGCAGCGGGTGATGATCCTCCTCAGTGATGGCAGTAACAATGCCGGCGTACTTAACCCTATCGAAGCGGCACACATCGCTAAACAGTATCATACGACCATTTACACAGTGGGCGTGGGGGCTGGTGAAATGATGGTCAGGGATTTTTTTATGACGCGTCGTATTAATACTGCTGAAGATCTTGATGAAGAAACATTACAAAAGATTGCCGATTTGACGGGGGGACAGTATTTCCGAGCGCGTGATAAACACGATTTACAGACCATTTATCAGACGATCGATAAACTTGAACCGATTCAGCAAGCGACTCATGTGTGGCGACCTCAAAAAGAAATATTCAGCTATCCGTTAGCACTAAGTTTGTTACTTTCTATCATTTTGATGATGCTGAGGAGACATCATGTCTGAGTTTATGTTTCTTTCGCCCCTATGGTTACTCGGGATCCTACCTGTTGGCCTCGTGCTTATTTGGCTTTTGCGATATGCCACAACCACACCTCTTATTGCTCCCCATTTGGCCCAAGCATTAGGGTTAGCGGTTCTCCAGCGGCAATCACTGGTTTTGGGTGGGCTCGGTGCGTGCTGGCTAATCGCCCTCATTGCTCTAGCAGGACCTAGTTTTGAAAAACAGCCTCGGCCAAGTTATAGCCAGCAGAGTGGCCGTGTCGTGGTGATGGACATGTCACGATCGCTCTATGCTACCGATATCAAGCCAAATCGACTGTCTCAAGCTCGTTACAAAGTGCTCGATTTACTCAACGGTTGGCAAGAAGGCAGCACTGGTTTGGTCGCCTACGCTGGGGATGCCTATATTGTCAGTCCTTTAACTACCGACACAGCCACGATTGCGAGCTTAGTTCCGAACTTATCGCCAAGTATCATGCCATTACCGGGAGCCAATGCGGCGGCAGGGGTCGCACTGGCGATTGAGATGCTCCAACAAGCGGGATTTCAACAAGGCGATATTCTATTAATCGCCGACGACCTTTCCGCCAATGAAGCATCGGCGATCTCTTCTTTAGTCCGAGGCAAACCATGGCAGTTAAGCTTGCTCGGTATCGGAACCGAAAGTGGGGCACCCATTGCTATGCCTGATGGCACACTGCTCAACGATCAATCTGGCCAACCGGTCATTGCTAAAACCAATTTTTCACTGATGCAAGATTTAGCTAACGAAGTACAAGGCTTATTCGTTGCTTATCGAGGGGACGATCAAGATATCATGCGTCTATTAAGTGCCACTCAATCTCAGTATCAGGCTTCATTATCCACACAAGCCGCTCAGCTCTCCATTCCAATAAACCACGGCTATTGGTTGATTTTATTGCTCATTTTACCAGCCGCATTACTATTTAGACGTGGCTATATTTGGGTTGCGTTACTAACACTGAGTAGTGGCTTAACCGTTTCACCTGCACACGCCTCCGCATGGCTAAATCAAAATCAGCAAGCGCTGCAAGCTTATCAACAAGGTGATTATCAAACCGCAGCACAGTTATTTTTTCAACCAGAATGGCAAGGTGTTGCGCGCTATCAAGCCGGAGATTATCAAGGTGCGATTGACGTGCTTAGTCAAATCAAGAATCCCAGCGAGCAAGTACAATACAATCTAGCCAATGCTTTCGCCCAAGCTGGTGAGCTGACCGAAGCGCTACAACGTTATCAGCATATACTCGCCAATAATCCGCAGCACACTGATGCGCAGCATAATTTAACGGTGGTAAAGAAAGCGCTTGAGCAGCAACAGCAACAGCAACAGCAACAGCAACAGCAACAGCAACAGCAACAGCAACAGCAACAGCAACAGCAACAAGAGTCTGACGCTGACGATGCTTCGTCGCAAGCAGATTCGTCACCGACCAACGAAGCCAATCCGAACGCTGAGAAAGAGAAATACTCGCCCCAAAACGGTGATGACTCACATTCGTCAACACAATCAGAATCACCCCAAGATAACAGTCCGAATACAGAGCCTTCGGCTTCGTCCAATACAGATACGTTACATGCGGATGAAAAGACATCTGACTCAGCAGCAACACCGACCGAGCCGAATACATTAGAACCAGATTTGCCCCATGAGCCAACGGTGGATCAAACCCCAGCTAGCACACAAGAAAGCGATCCGCTACTGCGCCGTTTAGAGCAAGTCGAAAGTGCTCGCGATCCGAGTCGCTTATTACGTGCCCAGCTGTATTTACAAGCTCAAGAGAAATCAACTCCCCAAAATCAAGGTAATCCATGGTGATGAAATTGTTACGACTCCACTTTTCATTTTGGCTAATGATATTGCTCACTAGCATCAGCCTCTCGGCTTATAGTGCATCGTTTTATGCTACGGTCAGCAAAAATAAAGTCGTCCAAAACGAGGTCTTTCAGCTGCGTCTTGTCAGTGAACAACCGGCCAACGCAGAAGCGATTGATTTTAGTCATCTAGAAGAGGACTTTTTTACCAGCCGCCCAAGCTTTGTGTCTTCAGTCAATATCATTAACAATCAACGTAGCCAGCGCAGCGAATGGACATTATCGCTAGCCGCCAATCGCTTAGGGATCTTAACTATCCCAAGCTTTGAGCTTAACGGCCAACGCACCGATCCCATCTCGATACAAGTCAGCGTTGATGAACAAGCACCACAGATGGATGAACTTGTTCAACTACAGAGTACCTTGTCACGGGATACTCTGTATCCAGCAGAAAGTACCGTTTTAACGACTCGCCTTACCATCAAAGCGGATCGCCGCCGCTTACAAAACACCCACATCACACCACCGTCCGTAGATGGGATGACTATTGGTCAGATTGGTGAAACTCAACAATATCAGACGGTGATCGCAGGGATAGAAGCGACCATTATTGAGCAGCAGTATCGCTTAACAGCGATTCAAGCAGGGGAATATCATTTAGTTGAACCTCGTTTTCAAGGCTCATACCTTTTAGGAAATACGTTACATGGTGGCGCGCGCATTATTCCCCTCAACACAGAACCCAACACTTATTCATTAGTGGTTGAACCACAGCCGAGTGACTACCAAGGGGCATGGCTACCAACCTCACAGTTAACGCTCAGCGATCATTGGACAAATAGCCAAGGCGCGCCAATCACCGATAGCGTTTATCATCTCGAAGTGGGAGACGCTCTAACCCGAGATATTACCCTGCAAGTGGCTGGGCTCTCTGCAGAGCAACTGCCTACTCTTGCTCTGAGTTATCCTGATTCGATTAGCGTTTACGAGCAAAAGCCACAATTCACCACTTTAGATAACGGAAATACACTGATGCAACTCAAACAGGTGTTGATCCCACGGCGAAGTGGTGAAATCCAACTGCCTGATATCAATATTCATTGGTGGAATAGCCACACTAAACAGGCCCAATTAAGCCAAGCGAAAGGCTTATCCCTTGATGTTTCGGCGACTCAGCCAATCAATGCTATCTCGCCCTCTGATCCGAACCATACGACAGCAGTGTCTGCTCAAACAATAGTTGTTAAAGAGGCAGGATTATGGCCGTATCTGGCCGCCTTATTGGCGACTTTCTGGCTAGTCACGCTCGGATTGTATTGGCGTTTATATCGAAAACATACCCGATTGAATGAACAAGAAACAACCAACATTCAGCCTGGCTCCACTTGGCAACAGCTACAGAATGCCTTAACCACTCAAGATGCGATGATGATTAACCATGCACTCTCACGCTGGTTAAATGAAAGTCCATTGACTCATGCAGAGCGAGAGAAAGTACAGCAAACCCTGAATACACTGCATGAAAATAAATTTTCACTAAACAGCCAAACGTGTGACTACCAAGCTCTTAACACGCTGATAAAACGTCTTCAGCAAGAAGCGCTAAAGCGGGCAGCCAAAACTCAGCACCCCTTAGCGAAATTATAGGATTAGACACGTTAAGACTAAGAATACCGACTTTGATATTAAGAGGAGAGGTGTTCAAACGAGTCAGGCGTAGTTGGGGTCAATTCGGCCCCAACCACGGTATTGCGTCCTTGATGCTTTGCTTGATAAAGCGCTTTATCGGCTTCAGCGTACATACGCTCAAATTGAATTTCACTCGGCGTAAAACGGGCAACAGAGTAACCAATCGAGACCGTTAAACATGAAGAAACAGGGCTAGTGTGATGTGGAATATTCTCTTGCTCGACCGCACAGCGAATCGTTTCGGCTAACGCGGCGACTTGCTGAGCATTATGCCTAGTCAGTAGCAAGACAAACTCTTCACCGCCGATCCGGCAAAATTGCTCTCCAGCAGACTGAGTATGCTGACTGAGCACTTTACCAATCCGCATTAACGCGATATCCCCCTCAAGATGCCCATAATAGTTATTAAATAAGCCAAAGTGGTCAATATCGAGCAAAATAACCCCATAATCAACCGGCTTAGCCGCATGTTGCTCACAGGTTTGTTCTAACAAATGGGTTAACATACGCCGATTGCCTAAACGCGTCAGTGGATCCATTTTGGCCAGCAAATCCAGCTTCTCATTGGCTTTTTGTAGCTCTCGGGTACGGTTATAGATTTCACGCTCTAGGTTTTCATTCAATTCATTGATCGCTTGCTGAGCTTTAGCACGCATCAAGACTTCGGTTAAATTCGAGGCGAACATGCGGATCACTTCTCGTAACTGAGACGTTAACGGAGAGCGGCGGATCAGGTTATCAGCTGAAATAAACGCCAATGGTTTATCGTTATCAGTCAACATCGTCATCGCCGTCCAACCAAATCCGACAATTTGGCTGTCGTGATAAATGGGCACCGACTCTTTGAACACCACCTCATTTGGTGCTTGTTTGGCCAAAAGGACGATTTCATTATCAATCGCAGAGCTACGAAAATAACCCTCATCGACGATATTCCCTTGAATATCAGTTCCCCAAGTCCCCTGCAAATAACCGCACTGTTCATCGGTCAAAAATACTGCCATGCGATCGATACCCATGCGCTTAATCGCAAAGGCTACCGCCGTTTTACACACTTCACTCACCGTCAAACAACGCGATAATTCGACCATGCTTGCATGTAACATGCGCATGTTTTGTTCCTGCCGTTTACGAATATAAATTTGCGCCAATAACGAAGCAAAAGAACCGAGCATCTGGCGTTGATAATCACCGATGGGTTGACGACGAAAATAGTTGTCCATCGCTATCCAACCAAACACTTCTTCACCATCACGCAGCAATAGCATGCCGTTCCATCCCTGCCCGATCACCTCACCTGCGGTATACAACGGCGCATCATCGATGATCACCAACGTTGAGTTTCCGTCGGCGATCGCTTCGATATATCGTGGCTCTAACTGATGTAAATCGAACTGAGTATGATGCTCACTTATCGTTCGTCCTTGCTCATCCGTCCCATAAGTGCCGCTAAAACAGCGTTTTTTGATGTCTAATAAAAATAAAGCCACTCGATCAAACCCTAGCTTATCGCGCACCGCTTCAACCGATGCACGATGCAACTCATCCAAATTGCTCGGATTTGATAAGGTAAGTGCTAATTGATGTACCAGTTTCATGTTATCAATAAAAATTTCGCGCTGCGTTAACTCATCGCGATACTTAGCCTCACGGCTATCACGAAGCTTAAACTCTTGCGCAGCGTCCGTTTCGGCTCGGATACACTGCCAACGAGCCGCTATCAGCGGTAAGCATTCAAGCCCCCCGGTCGCCAATAACTGACTCACTCGCTGCTCACAGACTCCCTCAAACAATAAATAGGTCCGTTTATCGCTGTGGTTATCGAGGGTAAATAAATACGCTTCTGATGGGATGTCCTGCTGATAATCCCAGTTGCAAGTATTAGTAGCGAGAGGGATCAGATTATCGGCACAATCAAATTGGGCGGCCCACAACCAAAACGTCTCTGGATATTGAGCCACTGACAGCGGTTGCCCTACTGTAAAAATACTCTTTGCCTGATAAGGATGAGAAGGTGCATGGAAGATGTGCATCGCCTGAGGTAAAAGTATCTGGCGTAAAAAGGGAAAGATAACCTCAGTCAACATACGATGACTACTGCAAGTCGAGAGCTGTTTTGCTAGGGTACGAGAGAACATGACCATGGCCTAAATAGAGTGTGCCTAGCGTCAAATTAGAGAATCCAGCAGCGTTACTCAATCGAATCCCATAGTCTCTGTTAACCGCGCCGCAAATTGGCTAAAAGGGTTTATGTATCTTAGAGATGAGCTGCATTTTTGAGAGGTTGTTTCCATTTTAGCGGGAAAATACAGTCATTAATTGTGAAAATTCTCAATAGTGAGAATTTTCACAGACAAGATTAACGCTTAACGCGGAAAATGATCCGGATGACCAAATATTATTGCCGATGAACAAAGAATTCACCTCTGCTCTACGGATTCAATGTATTAGGCTTGCTGAAATGGATATAACGACCCGAGGCCCATGATCTGAGTTAGCTCATCAAGTGCGGTTCGATTCTCTATTAATAATTGCGGATCAGCCAAATCCGCCTCAAGTAATCGATCGCGATAATGCTTTTTCACCCATTGATTGAGCGTTTCAAAACGTTGATCATCCATTAAGCATCGGGAGTTAGTGGCTTTAAGCTCTGATGCATTGAGAACAACACGCAAACGCAAACAAGCCGGACCACCGCCGTTACACATACTTTCGCGCAGATCAAACACCTTAACTTCATCAATCGGTCCACCGCTGGTGATCAATTGCTGCAGATACGCCCACACTCGCGGGTTTTGACGAGACTCTTCAGGAACGACAATCAGCATTTTGCCATTGGCTTTGGTTAATAGCTGGCTGTTAAACAAGTAACTGTCTACCGCATCTTGCACCGCAACTAACTCGGTCGGAACTTCAATCGGGATAAATGGGCTGTCTAAGGCATTCAGTTTTTGCTCTAGCTCAGCAAAAGCACGCGCTTGATCGAGAAACGCTTGCTGATGATGGAACAATACCGGTCCATTGCTAACCGCAATCACATCATTATGAAAAACCCCTTGGTCGATCACCGCTGGATTTTGCTGGATAAACACTCGCTGCGCAGCGTTTAATTGATGCAACCGTGCCACTGCTTCACTCGCTTCACGAGTTTGTCGAGCAGGGAAACGCTGTGGTTCAACGGCTCCTCCCCATGCTTGACGACCGTACACAAATAGCTCAACTCCAGGCGCAGTATAATCAAGACATAACCGATTATGATTTGCCGCCCCTTCATCACCGAAAAGAGCTTGCTGAGGCAGCGCAGCATGGTGGACAAAATGCTCAGCAGAAGAAAATACCGCTTGCAGTGCTCGGCGGGTTGTCGTGGCTTCAATTGAACGATGAAATTTATTATTCAGATTAGCAACCGTAAAGTGAACTTTGTTATCAGCTGTATCTGCCGAAGGAGAAACCGTCGCAGCATTAGCGACCCACATCGATGAAGCGGAGCTTACGTTGGCTAAAAGCTGCGGAGCTTGCTTGGCAACTTTAGCCAGTATTTGCTCATCGCGTCCACTAAAGCCCAATTCACGCAAAGTCGCCATACAAGGCCGTTCTTGGGGAGGTAATATACCCTGTACAAACCCCATATCATGAAGTGCTTTCATCTTGCTGAGCCCTTGCAGCGCAGCTAGCTGTGGATTAGAAGCCGCATTTTTATTTGAAGTTGACGCAACATTACCAAACGACAGTCCTGCGTAATTATGAGTAAGCCCAACCAGACCATCAAAATTCACTTCATAAGCTGACATACACAACGTCCTTATTATTATTGATTTTAAAAGAGGAAATTAACAACTCGCGGTCACGATCGGCTGCGCAAATAATGGGGCAATTCTGACTTTATCACCTTGCTGTACTTGTAATTGATCCGCTTGCTCAGCCGTCAGCGAGATTTGCTGATCAACGTATTGCGCATTACTGATCATCGCTCGATAATGGTGATAATTAAGATTACCAATCAACCATGTAGCCTCCCCTTGTGGTGGCGAGTCACTGATCAATACCTCACATAACTCACTATCACGAACCATGCGTAAGTCATCAATGTACGCTTCCAGAGTCGGGCCGGCATCGAAAATATCGATGTAGCCTTCATAACGCATCCCTTCATCTTCAAGAATTTTACGCGCAGGCTCAGTGTTAGGGTGCACCTTAGCAATCACTTGCTGAGCAGGCTCCGATAAAAAATCGACATACAGAGGATGTTTTGGCATTAATTCGGCAATGAATGCCTTTTGGCCAATCCCCGTTAAATGATCCGCTTGGCTAAAATCAATCGAAAAGAATCGTCGGCCGAGGCTTTCCCAGAACGGTGAATGGCCACTATCATCAGAGACGCCACGCATCTCAGCAATCAATTTATCAGTGAAATGTTCTCGGAAACTGGCCATAAACAGCAGCCGGCTTTTCGATAATAAATGGCCATGTTTACCTAATCGAAAATCAGGATCGAGAAAGAGTGTGCACAGCTCGCTGCATCCCGTATGATCATTACTTAAAAATAAGGTCGGCATTTGGTTATAAACATCCAGCTCTTTGGAGGCATGCACCAAAGTCCCAACCCGAAAATCGTACCACGGTTCATTTAAACCAATCGCCACTTCTAAACCACTCACACCAACCACTTGCTGAGTTTCTGTCTCTTCCAAGACAAACAGATAACCTTGATCATGCAGCGGCGCTTCTCCTTGCCAAGTCGCCAGCATTCTTTCAATTCGCTGCGCTAAACGCTGTTCATGATGAGGTAACGAAGTGAATCCCACTCCGGTTTTTTTAGCTAAGGCTAGCAATGCGGGTTTGTCATCCCTAGTCACTGGGCGAATAAGCATCATAACTTGAATCCTTGTTGTGATGGGCGATGTTCTTGTTCGTAAGCGAAGAACATAACCATGCAAAATAGCCACACAAATAATTCTTACTGTCTACTCATCACTAAAAATGCATTATTTTTGACACGTTATGCTAACAAGTAAGGATTATTATCCAGAAGTGCTACTATTTATTTAAAACTTGGTGGTTATTGCTAAACATTGATTAACTTTGTCGTGTTTACATAGTAAATTCAAATAAAGAAAAATATCAACACTTTTAACAAAAAACCAACCATATACAAGAC
>NZ_WXWK01000055.1:0-29826 GCF_009904835.1 Vibrio sp. V33_P6A3T137
CCTAATCTGGGTACTGTTCACGAATAGCGATAAAATGCTCCCAATTATCAATTAATAAAGTAACTAAAGTCGGGTCGAAATGTTTACCATTTTGGCTGATTAATTCATTTTTAATATCATCTTCCGACCAAGGCTCTTTATAACTGCGTTTTGATCCTAAAGCATCAAACACATCCGCTAACGCGGTGATACGGCCACTGATGGGTATCTGCTCGCCAGCCAATCCATTTGGATAACCGCTGCCATCCCATTTTTCATGATGACTACCTGCAATTTCTTTTGCTTTCACAATCAGTGGACGATTGGATTTACTGAGTATTTCAACACCATAGTCAACGTGCTTTTTCATGATTTCCCATTCATCAGCCGTTAATTTACCTGGTTTATGCAAAATACTATCCGGTATTGCTACTTTGCCTACATCATGCAGTGGTGAACCATTTTTTATCATGTACACCTCCTGCTCGGGCAAGCCACACAGATCAGCCAGTTTTTCAGCAATCAGTGAAACACGCTGTACGTGTGCGCCCGTTTCTTTACTTCTTGCTTCTACCGCATTAGCTAGGTTGTAAACCAACTCTTTGGACGTTTCTCGTAAATCAAGCTGTAAATTCAGGTTATTAAAAGTCAGCGCAATATTTTGCATATAGATTTCGAGCAACTGAGCATCCGCTTCTCTCAACTCTTCTAATAAGTTGATATATAATAAGTTTTCAGTCCCTCGACTATCGAGCATATAAAGAATAGCCGCGTCATGAAAATTTTCAGAACGTTGGTTATTTAATACTTGCTGACATCGCCGTGCGACTTCATCGGGTAAATGTGAAAAATCACATTCACTAGAGAGATCAACAAACCCACCTATCGCCGCTAGAGTTAACGCATAAGTTGCGGTACCGTCGGCTTTCGGACGCACCACGCAATAAAAACCAGAAGCAGGTAATTTTAATAGTGACGTAAGCTGATGAAGAACCGATTCGGCATACGCTTTTAATGTTGTGGTATTTTGTACTTGTGCCGATGCTTGAATCACTCGCTTTAATCCCTGTTTTTGTTCTTCGATTAAGCATAAATCGCGATAAGAACGTAGCATCGAATACATTAAAGTACGCAATTTTTGAGTCGTTAATTCGGTTTTTTCTTTATAGTCATCAATCTCATATTGCTGAATGACTTTATCTTCTGGCGCTTGCCCTGCTTGCCCAGTACGTAACACTAAGCGGATATTTTTATTACTGCATTCTCGGCGAATGTACTCCACCAAATCCAACCCCGCGTGCTCTGTCTCCATAACAACATCAATCAGCGCCAGAGCGATGTCTGGGGTATCTTGAAGAACCTGCTTCGCTTCTTTAGCCGATAATGCAGAAAGTAGCTCTAACTTTCTTGATTGAAACGTAAAACCGGACAAAGCGATTTGCGTGATCTGATGGATTTGCTCATCATCATCGACGAGCAATACTTGCCAAGGCTTTATGCTTGCCGTAATCGGGCTTTTTTTCTCGGCACCGGAATTGTCTTGGGAACGATAATCAGCAAATAGATCCATAATAACCATCTTATTGTTTAACGACCTACTTATAGGTTTAGCACATCAACGATGATTTTATATACTCAGAATCCTTCTTAGATAAAGAAGTCTCGATGAGAGCAAACTTTGCACTTAATTTTCTGTTTTAAGCAACTTTACTGGCTAAGATTAACGGTGTGAGAGTAACAGTAAGGAAAGCGATATGAAGAATTTTACGGAGAGAGCGGTACTGTGCCCACACTGTGGGCACACCATTCGCATCACTTTAGATTCCAGTAATGGCAGCCAAGATTTTTATGATGATTGTCCTGCGTGCTGCCATGCTATTCACCTTAATATGCAAGTTAACGAACAGCAAGATTGCATTGATCTTTATATTGATGCTGATGACGAGCAGATTTTTTAATCGAGTGGCTTTACTTGCTTAAGGGCGTGACCTTCAACACGTCCTTAACATTAATGACTAAGATTTTTTAGCCAATACGCGCTCAACAGTATCCACAATCGCTTGCGTCTGCGGATCAATTTCAAGATTAATTTTATCGCCAACTTGACGGGTCCCGAACAGCGTTCGCTGTAACGTTTCAGGGATAAGATGAACATTGAAACGGTTAGCTTCAACTTGACCAATCGTTAATGAACAACCATCAAGACCGATGTACCCTTTAGGGAGTACATATTTGATCAATGATTCCGGGACTTCAAACCACAACGTTTTATTATGATCAGAGTCGATGATATCGATTAATGTTGCCATATGGATAATATGTCCAGACATTGAATGGCCACCAATTTCATCGCCAAATTTAGCGGCTCGTTCAATATTCACCCTATCGCCTAGTTTCAGCTCCCCTAAATTAGTTAAGCGTAGAGTTTCTTGCATCAAATCAAAAGAGACTCGGTGACCATCAATATTCGTCACCGTCAAACAACAACCGTTATGCGCCACCGAAGCGCCTATGGTTAAGCCCGTAGAGAGAGGCTCTGGAAGCTCAATAATATGAGTTTGAAATTGTGCTTTTTTATCCATAGCGACAAGTTTTGCTGTCCCTTGTACAATACCTGTAAACATAATGTGATTCCAGTAGATTTTCGTGGTGCTTAGTGTGACATTTCTTTATCATTCTCTCTAGACCCTACGTACTCGAAAGTACCCCCCTTTTTATCTCTTGAGTCACTATTTGACCTAGATTTTCCTTTTTCCGGAGAAGTGTGTGCAACGTTATAAACAAGAAGCCTCAACGTTAGTTAAACTCGCCACCCCTGTACTCATTGCCTCGATTGCCCAAACAGGGATGGGATTTGTTGATACAGTGATGGCTGGTGGCGTGAGTGCGACAGATATGGCTGCGGTGTCCATTGCAGCGAGTATTTGGCTGCCTTCTATCTTATTTGGTATCGGCTTACTAATGGCATTAGTACCGATTGTCGCTCAACTTAATGGTTCTGGGCGTAAAGAACAGATCGCTTTTGAAATCCAGCAAGGCGCGATATTAGCGTTATGGGTATCGCTACCGATCATTTTGGTCTTATTTCAAACCAAAATCATTTTGGGCTTTATGGACGTTGAAGAGTTGATGGCACAAAAAACCATTGGCTATATGTTTGCCGTTATGTTTGCCGTTCCCGCCTTTTTGTTGTTTCAAACCTTACGCAGTTTCACTGATGGAATGTCATTAACTAAACCTGCCATGGTCATCGGTTTCCTCGGTTTATTATTTAATATCCCACTCAACTGGATCTTTGTGTATGGAAAGTTTGGTGCACCGGCTCTTGGCGGTGTGGGATGTGGTGTTGCGACCACCATCGTCTACTGGATTATGTTTTTGATGTTACTGGCTTATGTCGTCACGTCGAACCGTTTAGCTCACATTAACTTATTTGCGCAATTTCATCCGCCGAAACTAAAAGCACAACTGCGCTTGTTTAAGTTAGGCTTTCCTGTTGCTGCGGCATTATTTTTTGAAGTGACGCTTTTTGCCGCTGTGGCTTTGTTAGTTGCCCCGCTTGGCTCTTTGGTGGTCGCAGCACATCAGGTCGCGTTAAGTTTTTCTTCATTGGTATTTGTGATCCCGATGAGTATTGGTGCTGCTGTATCCATCCGTGTTGGGCATACTATTGGTCAACATAACCTACCTGGTGCTGCCGTTGCATCTAATGTAGGTTTAATGGTCGGTGTCGCCGCTTCTTTGTTGACAGCGACTTTTACCCTGATCTTTCGACAAGAGATTGCTTTGCTATACACCAATAATACCGAAGTGATTACCCTAGCAATGCAGCTACTGATTCTGGCTGGTATCTATCAATGTGTCGATGCTATTCAGGTGGTTGCTGCAGGCGCTTTACGTGGCTATAAAGATATGGCGGCGATTTTTAATCGTACCTTTATTGCGTATTGGATTTTAGGCTTACCGACCGGCTATGTGTTGGCGATGACCGACTGGATTGTTGAGCCAATGGGCGCAAGTGGTTTCTGGATTGGCTTTATTGTTGGCTTAAGCTCTGCGGCTTTAATGCTTGGTTTACGTTTATATTGGATGCAAAGCCAAGATGAAGAGATACAAATGCAATTTGCTGCTAAGTAGCCAAAGACACGGTAGTTTAGAGTAGCAACAATCAAGGCCAAGTGATGACTCTGACTGAACTTGGCTTTTTTATTTTGCGTATATGGATAGAGATGGTTTCGGGAGGTGAAGTCCGTGGATCAGTACCATGTTTGGTCGATAAACAGCAATAAAACATTCACACCGTTACTGTGTGTGATTACCTTAATGATCTTACTCACTGGTTGCGATACCTCTAATCAATCACTTGAGAGTGATTTCTCTACCTACTTAACACGAATTGCTAACGTTCAACAAGCCGAGCGGTTGGCAAATCCCAAAAGGTTATCGCAAACTTTACCGGACAAACGACACATTGAGCTGACGATCACGCCACTGACTTTAGGCTTACTTGATAGTTATGAACTGAGAAAATGCCAGCTTTTTCAAGTCATTGCCCAAAGAAACTCCTCCCTTGGCCGAGTCCAAGATGAATTTCGCGGTTTTGACTACGAGATACAATTATTAAACGGCATCGAACACTGTTTGCAAATAAACTCGCTTTCTCAAAGCGTTAGTACACAACTAAAAACGATGGCAGAACTTAAAGGGCAAGATCTCCATAAACATTGGTATAACTTACTCTATACCAGCGTGGCCATGCGTGCGCAGCTCACCAGCCATTCATGGTTAGCCGATAACATCGAACTCAGTGCACTCACTCAAGCGTTAAAAACCTTTACCACCGTTCATGACCATATAGTGCTTAATCAAACCTTACCCGATAGCGTTATTACTCCCTATCAAGAGGTAATTGAAAAGCAGCGTATTTTGGGGTCTCTCAAGTTTTCGCTGGATAATGCAGCCCTCTGGCTGACAGTTACGACTCAGCAATTGCAAGATAACGATAGCGCGATTGTATGTGGTCCAAATCAAGACCGTACTCGTCTCCATTACTTACAAAATGTGTTCAACCGTTATTATGTTGAACGTATTCAGCCGGCATTAACTCGGATTGATAGTGTCTATCTTCAATTAGAAGAGTTCTTCATCATTTTTGAAGCCAACGATAGTATGAAGAGCCACTTTACCGTGCAAGATAGCCACCAACAGTTTCGTGATGCCCTTGCGTCACACGTAGGCTATTGGCAGCAATTATTTCAACGCTGTTCAATCAGCGTCGGCCGTTAACATACGATTTCTCGATTACGCATAAAGCGAGCAAAACGAGGGATGCCTGAATCGGTATACCCATTGTATTGATAAGTAATTAAACAGCCTATTTTAGGCGGAGTTTGACGTAATTGATCGGTTAAACCACTGCCAATCGCAAATTCAATACCGTCATCCGTTCGCACAATCAGAGCACCGACCATACCGGTATATTTGCCTTTTCCTGGTCGATAACCAATCACGTGAGCTTCTGCATCTTGGTGTTTTTTTAACTTGAGGAGATCATCGCTGCGCCCAGCTTGATAATCGGCAGCAACTCTTCGTAGCATTAATCCTTCGCCACCCAAAGTAAACAGCGTTTCAAGATCAGCGAACAACGTCTGCTCGGATTCAATCGGCTGATGGACGATATACTGAATATGTTTCGCGCCGATATTCGTCGTTATCTCAATTAAATGTTGGTATCGCATCCGAAAATTGCCTTCCATTTTAGGCACATCAAACAACATAAAATTGATTTTTTGCCAAGCAACATCCGAAGGCTGTCTATCTAATACTGTTTGCTGAACAAGGGAAAACTGCTCGCGTCCCGCCCACAATTCACCTTCTAACGGGTAGCTGGGCAACGGTTCGGTAAACCATGAGGGCGCATGGATCGGGTAGCCATTACGAGTGGTGAGTTGTTGCCCATCCCAAATGGCACGAATACCATCCAATTTTTCACTTTGCCAATAATCACCTAACTCAATCCCTTGACGATATTCTTTTGCATAGACAATCGGCAACGGTTGATAATCGGCTGACCAAACTGGCGTAATCGTTATAGCTGGCGCTATAAGTAGTAGCGAGGCGGTAATTAACGAGATTTTATATGACATCACTTGTCCTCAAATTTTCACTCTAATGATGCGCTAAGCATCTGATTTAAAGATGAGTAAAGTATGCCGATATCAGCGTCTATTTGAGCAACAACAAAGAAGAACTAGCGAGGTATTTCACACTAATTGATGCCCTACATACACGAGATTCACTCCCCATCTGACCTAAAGGTCATCATAAAATCCAATGACACTCACGGTAGAATAGATGGGGAGCACGGTAATGATAAGGTCCGGAGAAGGTTAAGAGGCTTGATGCCTTGAGTTAATCTCGCGTAACTGGGTCAAATAATTAATCCAACCTTGAGCTTCATTATTGGAAGGTTGTAAATGCTGAGCTCTTTTGGCTTGAGCTAACGCATCATCGAGTCGATTTAACTTATAAAGGGCACGGGCACGAGCTAAAGCGACCTCAGGTTGACGCGCTTTATCAGTGACTTTATCCAGTGCGCTTAAAGCTTGTCGATATTCGCCTTGCTGATTATAAAGTAATGAGACGTTCCAATAGTACTTAGCGTCAAATTGCGCGGCTAAAGACCAAGTTTCAATCGCCCTATCCCACTCTTTGGCTCGTTGCCAATAAGATGCTCGCTCGGTGATCAAATCAAGATCACTGTCAGCATTGTCTATTGAACCAAGAATTTGAGCCGCTCGCTCAGGAATTCCATTTTGAGCGTACAGTTGGGCAAGTAATCTTAACTCTTGCTGATTCAGCTCAATACCATGTAACTTCGCTAAGCCCAAGCTACTCAAAGCTTCTTTCGGTTGTCCGGTACGTAACTCCAAACTCACCAATTGTAGCCACCAACTGCTCTTGTCACTTTCTAAAGCAATCAAGCGCTTTAAGGTTACAATCGCTGGCTGCCATCGTTCAAGCTGAAGTTGAGCACCAAGTTTCAACGATAGTGGTGTCACCTTATCGATTGACGTTAGTTGCTCATAGCGATCAATCGATGATAATGTCTTCGCCCATTGCTGCAATTGATAATGAACTTGGCTAATCCTCAGCCATAATTCGCTAGTGGTTTGCTTTTCATTACCGTCTTTGATCACTTCTTTTACGAGCTGATAGTAATGCGGTAAAGCGGATTGATATTGTTGATCCATAAGTAATAAATCGGCCAACATTCGACGAGTGGCCCAACCTTGCTCATCAACCAATTCTCCGCTACCCACCGCTTCTGTCAACGAACGTATCGCCAAAGAAAGCTGTTCATTTTGCCAATAAAAAACCCCAAGCATACGGTCGAAATACGCTTTATCGTATCCCCGGCTTACTTTGGTTTCTCTTAATAGTTCAATCGCTTCGGCAAAACGCTCTTCTTGAGCGAGTTGATTCGCTTGCAGCGCTTTATTCGCCGCATAAGGGCTGAGTTCTACCGCAAAAGAAGAAGTAGAACCAATCAGCAATAAGTAAACTATCCATCGTCTGATCATTTGGTTAACTTAAACTCCAATTTAATCGTTTGACCGGGTTGAGAAACCGCATGCCCATCCAGCAATTTAGGCTGATATTTCCAACTCCGTAAGGCTTGCATCGCTTCACGCTCAAACATTCGCCGTGGATTGGCATCGACCACCTCAATATCCGTTGGTCGTCCCGTTTCATCTATTGTAAAACGCAGTAGAACATAGCCTTCAACATTACGTTTTAAAGCACGTGCTGGATAATTAGGCTCAACACGATACAGTGGTAAAGCCTGCTGATTAGCCCCAAAATCACCAAGAGTAGGCACATTGATCGCAATACCGTTAATCGCCGTGTCGAGCCCAAGTGTTGGAACCGATGTTGAAGTTAACGTATTGGTCACTGAACTCTGTTGCTTAGACACTGGCGATTGTGGCGGAGGCTGTGGCGCTTTAGGCTGTTCAGGCACAGCGCGTTGTCGGCGCTGCACCTCTTTCTCTTGCTCAACCATTACCATGGTAAAGCTAAGTGAGTTATTTTGCGTTGGTGAGCGCAAGCCATCGTTGTTGATCATCCAAGCCATGAATGAAAATAAGCTCACTGAAATCAAAGCCGCGAAAGGTGTAGCCAGCAATAAACGTAGCATCAGCGCTTCTCCGCCGCCAATGCAATGCTTTTTACACCCGCCCCTTTCGCCGCGTCCATCACTTTGACAACGGTTCCATTGTAAGCATGCTCATCGGCTTGAATAACCAAAGCCGCATCGGGCTGCTCTAACAACAGGTGCTCTAATGTCGCCTGTACTCTTTCAACATCAATTTGCCTTTTATCGATATAAATATCGTTTGCTGAGGTAATCGCAACAAAAATACCCGCATCTTTCTGTGCCGTGACATTCGAGGCGGATGGACGATTCACCTCAACGCCAGATTCTCGGACAAATGAGCTGGTTACGATAAAGAAAATCAACATAATAAACACAATATCCAACATCGAGGTTAAATCGATTTGTGCTTCATCTTGATTGGACGAACGTCGGCCCAGTCTCATCGCTGACTCCTTAAGGATTTTTCTAACTTCAATTCATATAAACGGCACGTTTTCGCCAACCGAGCATAAACAAACATCCCCGCTAAAGCAGCGACCATGCCTGCCATGGTCGGAATCGTCGCTAAAGAGATTCCCGACGCCATCAATTTGGGATTACTGCTGCCTTGAGTCGCCATCACATCAAACACCGAAATCATCCCCGTGACTGTACCGAGTAAACCTAACATCGGAAAAATGGCCACCAATACTTTAATTAGATTAAGGTATTGAGTAAGTTGAATGTGTGCTTGACCCAACCATCCTGAACGAATCGCTTGCGCATGCCATGAATGATGATCGTCACGCGCATGCCATTGTTCAATCCACTGCTTACGCTGCTTAGGAAAGGTAAATAATAAGTACATTATCCGTTCTATCACTAGCAACCAGCAGACCGCGACCACCGCGGCCAGCCACCAGAGTACTGTTCCACCCTGAGCCATAAACTCGGAAAGGGGCAGAAAGAGCTTTTGCAATGAAAATAACCCATCTGCTTGATTCATGTTCATCCCTTACGCCGCTGCGTGGTTGACGGCTTTTTTAGTATTCGCCGCTAGAGACTCACGTTCTGCTTGTTCAGCAACAAGCCCAATCCCTTGCTTCTCTAAGATGGTACGAATCGTTTCTGCTTGAGAGCTTAAGATATTATGAGCCAGCAATAGAGGCATTGCCGCGACTAGACCCAATACTGTCGTCACCAACGCCATCGAGATCCCTCCCGCCATGACTTTAGGATCGCCATTACCAAATT
Source organism: Vibrio sp. V33_P6A3T137 (assembly GCF_009904835.1). Taxonomy (NCBI): domain Bacteria; kingdom Pseudomonadati; phylum Pseudomonadota; class Gammaproteobacteria; order Vibrionales; family Vibrionaceae; genus Vibrio; species Vibrio sp. V33_P6A3T137. Next base: position 9,374 of record NZ_WXWK01000055.1, read on the forward strand.
GCGTGATCACTTGGAAAGTCTCAATCATTCCGGTAACGGTACCAAGGAGTCCAAGCATCGGTGCTAAGGCCGCAAAAAGCTTCAGCATCGACAGTCCTTTTTCTAAACCAGCTTGTTCATCAACCACCGCTTCCAGCAAACGCAGTTCTAGCGCTTCAACACTGCGGTTTTGCTCTTTATCATAAACTGATAATACTCGGCCCAACGGATTATTACTGCTTGGCTCAGATTGCTTAAGTTGCTGTTGAATGCGTTGTCGAGCCATCGCTAAAACGATGCCTCGATAAACAGCGATCCCTAGGCCAATCGCTAGTAATACCAAGATGATATTGCCGATCACACCACCGGCTTCAAGGCGTTGCTTCAACGTTGGAGTTAACGCCAGTTGTTCAAATAGAAGGCCTTGTGAAGGATCCAATACCAGCGATTGCATTTCTCCTTGTTTAAGATCGGTTAATGAAGAGAAACGCGCACCTTGAGCGGGCTGCTGTTGATAAGCGACCGCGTCTTGACGGCGATTATTCCAACTGACGTAACCTTGCTCAGTGACTAAAGCCATCGCACCAAGTCTAACCGCATCCACTTGTTGGGTTCTTCCTTCACCATCAATGAAAGCAATCGTATTCGTGCTGATTTCGCCACTGGCAATCACTTGCTCTTGCATTGCCTGCCATAAACCAATCAGTTGCTTCATCGAAGGTAAGGATTGTGCTGCGACAATCTGATCAACCACTGGTGCGTACTGCTGACGATCAACCCCCGTTACAGAATCACTTAGTGTCGCTTGTAACTCTTTTCCGTTTTGTCGAACGACACCAAAAATTTCACCTAAACTGCCGGTTTCCAAACGCAGCTTTTCTTCTAGACGAGCAAGACTATTTTCATTTTGGCTAAAACGGGTAGACAGCTTATCGGCTTCTGCTTGTAAGCGATCTCTTTGCGCCATCAGAGCCTTTTTTTCATCGCGTAATTGCTGTTCCGTTTTTTGAAATGTTGCTTCACGCTGAACATTATGATTGCGTTGTACTCGACTCTCATTGTGTGCTTGTTCGGTCAAACCACCACTTGCATAAGCTGGAGTGAGTAATAACAGACTTAAACTCCATGCGACAAAGCCATATTTAGTGATCATTATTTTGCCTCCGCTGGAGTAAGAGAAACCGGTAGATAAAGCAGTGTCGGGGCAATTTGTTGATAGGCAAGTTGATAAGCGGTGTCAATATCCCCTTTAGATCTAATGGGCAGCGCTTGCCACTGTCCTTGTTTTTGATCCCAAGACCAATAGCGCGATCCATTACGATTGCGTGCTAATAATGAAACTCGGCCGACATAAAGAATATCCGCTTCAATCGTTTCTTTATCAGCTAAGGTGATTCGATCTTGGTAAACCCCTAATTTCGTGCCGTAATCCATCTCGATTTGATACGCTTCAAGAATTCGGCGATATTTCTCAGCATCACTCACATCAGAACGTGGCATTAACTCTTTGAGTCGCTCAAGGCGCTCTTGGCGAGCGGTAAGACGTAAGGGTTTATCTTCACTGATTAAAACATCTAAACCATCGATCATTTGATACATCAAAGGCACAATCCCCTGACGAGTCTGATGAACCTCAATGATCTGCTCATCTAAACTCGTCATTTCACTTTCCTGACTGGCTACTAGCGAGAGTAAATGATCACGATAAATGGTTAAATTTTTCACTTCTTCATTTAATCGCTCAATGTCCGCTTGAAGAGATAAGGTTGCTTCTGCACTTTTATCGACGTTCTGCTGACTCATCGCTGAAGCGCGATTGGTGGTTTTTTGGATTGTTTTTGCATCATCCAGCACACTGGCATGCGCCGCTAACACGCTTAGCGCTGAAAATAAGATTAGGCTAGGTTTGGTTAAATTCATCGTTGTCATCAATTACCACATGAGAATGCCGACATGTTATTGATAAAGGCTCTCATTATCAACTGTATTTTCAATGAAAATCTGCTCTGGCTGCGATTATAAGCGTAAACAATGTAAAGATAGCCAACGCGGACAGAGATAATAAGCCTCAAACGACTGACGTTGTAAGTCGGCGGCGAGTCAATTACGCCTCATGAGGTTCGATAACGATGAGATTATGGCAACAGCCCCGAGGAAGCACGATCACTTGATGTGCTGAGTAAAACGCAGAATTTGTTTAGGAATGGCGGATAAAGGACAAATGGTCTGCACCGCACCAAGGGCAATCGCCTCTTTCGGCATACCAAAGACGACACAACTGGCTTCATCTTGCGCGACGGTTGACGCACCATGGTCAAACATCGCTTTTAACCCTCTGGCTCCATCATCGCCCATGCCAGTCATGATGATCCCGAGTACATTGCTTCCGGCCTGCTGAGCTGCTGAACGAAACAACACATCGACTGCCGGTTTATGTCGATTGACTAAAGGTCCATCAAACACCTCGACTTTGTATTGAGCACCACTGCGCAACAACTTAGTGTGTTTGCCTCCAGGAGCAATCAATGCGATACCAGGCAGCACTCGATCGCCACTTTTGGCTTCACTGACCGTCATTTGACTCAATGAATTGAGGCGCTCAGCAAACATTGCAGTAAACTTTTCTGGCATATGTTGGACAATCACAATCCCCGGCGCGTGTTTCGGTAAATGGGTTAAAACGTATTCCAAGGCTTGTGTTCCGCCTGTCGAAGTGCCGATGACGACGATTTTTTCACTGCTCAATAATGAATTGATCGGTAATGAGGCTACTGACGGGAGTTGACGTTTATTTTCCATAAGTAACGATTTATCAAGAGGAGGTAATGAAGGGTTAACCAAGTTTTTAACTTTCGCCTTCGCGGCTCCCCTTACCGCTTGCAGCACTTGATTGGCGCTATCTTCTAAAAAATCTTTTAAGCCCATTTTGGGTTTAGTAATGATCGTAACAGCACCAGCTTGTAATGCCTCTAAGGTCACTTGAGCGCCTTTTTCGGTTAATGTTGAACAGATAATCACCGGCGTTGGTCGCTCAGCCATGATTTTTTTCAAGAAGGTAATGCCATCCATACGCGGCATTTCGACATCCAAGATAATCACATCTGGCCAGTTTTTTTCCATCCGTTTCATGGCAAATAGCGGGTCTGCCGCCGCAGGAAGCAAATCGATATCTGGTTGCTCAACTAATATTTGGCTAAGCACTTGCCTGACGACCGCTGAATCATCAACAATCAGGACTTGTATTTTCTTATTTGTCATTAACCTTCCCTATCGAGGCAAAGGAGGAGAGCAATCATCAACGTTAAAGTGTAGTTAACCACTAGCATCTTGATTTCTTATAATTTTTGATAAATCGACGGACTGATTAACTTTAATGGCGCTTTCATCGACTGCAACGTTTCAGCATGACCAATCAACAGGTAACCGCCTGGATTAAGCTGACGCTGAATATTATCAATCACTTTTTGTTTCGACGCTGCGTCAAAGTAGATCATCACGTTACGCAGAAAAATCAGATCAAAATGTCCAAATCGAGCCAAGCTCTCTTGCAAATTAGCCTGCTGAAAAGTGACCCGATCACGTAAAGAACGAATCACTTTGAATGTATTGGCTTTCGCCCCGACGCCTTTACGGCAATATTTTTGTAAATAGTGCAACGGAATATTACTACTGCGAGATAAGGGATAAATTCCGCTACTCGCTTGTGCGAGAACTCGGCTGTTGATGTCGGTCGCCACTATCTGCCAAGGTCGTGGATTGTTATCCATTAATAGCATCGCCAGAGAGTAAGCTTCTTCCCCTGATGAGCTTGCCGCACTCCAGCAACGCAGTGTTTGGGGATAATAGTTGGGGATCACCTCTTGTTGTACGAAAGTGAAATGTGCCTCTTCGCGAAAAAAGTACGTTTCATTGGTGGTGAGTAAATCAATCACCACCTGTTGCTCTGCTTTTTTATCAGCACTATCCGGTGCTAAAGCAAAAAAATCAAAATAAGCATCAAAGCTTTTTAAGCCAAGTTGATGTAAGCGAACATTAAGACGCCCAATGACCAAGGATTTTTTCGTTACGTTAAGGGAAATCCCCGCTTTTTCATATAACCAGCGTTGGTAACGAATGAATGTCTCGTCCGATAGCTGTGGCTGACATTCTGTATACACAGATTCAAGAAAAGACATCTTACACCTCTTAGCTCTTACCGAGTTCCTTGGCTACTTTATCAACCATAGCGAGCTCATCAACCGATAGCACTTTATCTTCCGCGAGAATGATGACAAAGTTATCCTGTAACTGAGCCATCGCGCGGATAAAATCTGTCCGTATCTGACAACTAAAAGCCGGCGCAGCACGAATATCGCTCATCGGAATATCAATCACCTCTGACACGCTATCCACCAGCACCCCTAAATCTTGGCGCTGATCATCGGTATCGACTTCAATAATCACAATACAGGTTCGTTTCGTGATCGCGCGAGCCTCAATTTGAAAGCGATGTGCCAAATTAATCACTGGAACCACTTCACCACGTAAGTTGATCACCCCTTGAATGAATTTAGGCATACGAGGGATCGGGGTTACTTTTCCGTATTCGAGGATCTCTTTGACATTAAGTATCGCAAACGCATACATCTCTCCGTTCAACAGAAAGGTTAAATATTGCTGATCGTTGATACTGGTTGCCAAGTTGGGTGTCGCTAACTGTCCCATCATACGATTCTCCTAAAAACGTACATAGTCCGAATCATCATCGTCTTGAGTGACTCTTGAGGCTTCAGGCGATGATTTGGCAGAGGGTTGCTGTTTTTTACTTGCCAATTTCACTTGTCGCTCATCGGTCTTAAAGAAGGTCATCAATTGTTGTAACTGCTGAGCTTGGCTACTCATTTCTTCGGACGTGGAGGCTAACTCTTCGGATGCTGATGCACTTTGTTGCGTGACACTATTGAGTTGTTCCATCGCTTGATTAATTTGTGATGCACCCGTGGCTTGCTCCATAGATGCCGCGTTGATTTCTTGTACCAGATCAGCGGTCTTTTGGATCGAAGGGACAATCTCCTCTAACAAACTTCCGGCTTGCTCTGCCAAGGCAACGCTATTTTTCGCCACTTCACCAATCTCTTGCGAAGCCACTTGGCTGCGCTCGGCCAGTTTTCTTACTTCTGCCGCCACAACAGCAAATCCTTTACCGTGGTCGCCAGCCCGAGCCGCTTCAATCGCTGCATTCAAAGCCAGCAAGTTGGTTTGATAAGCGATGTCGTCGATAATGCTGATTTTTTCTGCTATTGACTTCATTGCGGCCACTGTTTTGCCCACCGCGTTGCCGCCTTCTTGGGCTTCTAAAGCCGCTTTACTGGCAATCCCGTTGGTTACTTTGGCATTTTCAGTATTTTGGGCAATAGAGGCTGACATTTCTTCAATTGAAGAGGTGGTTTCTTCAACACTCGCCGCTTGTTCACTCGCACCCTGACTTAAGTTTTGCGCCGTCGCTGAGACTTGCTCTGACGCAGAAGCCAATGCATTACTTGCCCCATTCACTTCACCGACAATACTAGATAGCTTACGAACCATTTGCTGCATGGAATCGAGCAAACGCCCCATTTCATCTTTACTCGTCACTTCCATCTTCGCAGTAAGATCACCTTCTGATAATTGCTGAGAAAGTAGAACTGCTTTTTCTAATGGGCCACAAATACCTCGAATCAAGGCAACTCCGAAGCTAAAAGCTAAAATTAATCCCACAGATATAGACGAAATCGAAATAAATCGCAGCGTATCATAAAGCACAGTTTCTCGGTCATATTCCGCTGCCGCTTCTTGAATTTGCAAATCAACCAATAGATCCAAAGACTGAGCAACGGGGGGATATAAAGGTCGAACCCTTTCCAATGCCAATGAGGTGGCAGTTGCAATATCCCCCATTCTTAATGCAATCAATGTCGGTTCAATGGCTTGCTCAATGAAGATTTTATTGTCGCGCTGAAACTGATTGACCAACCGAGCTTCTTCCTCGGTTAACGTCGTCGTGATGTATCGAGACCAGATTTGATCAATCACTTTTAAGTTATCTTCTACGTTCTTGACTTGAGCGTTGATATTCTCATCATCGGGATACAACTGAGCAAACGCCATCGCAATCCGATTTTGTAAGAAACGAACTTTAATATCGTTTAACTGACCAATCGGAATGGTTCGATCAAGATAAACACTTCTCAATCCATCAACCATTTTACTCATGCCATATAAGCCCGCCGAACCAACACCGATTAATAACACACCTAACAAACCAATGAGTAGGCTGAGCTTAATTTTTACTGATAGATCCTTAAACATTGCCAGATTCCTTATAGCGGTGACGCGCGTTATGCGCTTAATCTGATACCTTGTGCGCTGTCGATATTAATGCAGCGCAAATTGTTGTGATTCTTGTTGAATCATTTGCTGCGTTAAACCAGGAATATCTAAAATCAAGGCAATATCCCCATTCCCTAAAATAGTAGAGCCACTGATCCCTTGGATATTCTCAAAAATAGGTCCGAGCGGTTTAATAACGGTTTGTAACTCGCCCAATAATCGGTCAACCACCAATCCAGCCGTTTGCCCACCGGTTTGTACAACAACCACATTTTGCCGACGAGGCGCTTGCTTACTTAAGTTGAACTGTTTGCGTAAATCAATCAGTGGTAAAACGCTGCCGCGCAAATTAAGGTGACTGCTGACCTTTACCCCTTGCTTGGTCACTGGGTGATGCAGCTCTACGCACTCTTTAACTGCATCAAGAGGTACAACAAACTCTTCATCACCGACTTCAATTAAGAACCCATCGATGATCGCCAAAGTTAATGGCAAAATTAGACGGACTGTGGTGCCAATCGATAGCTCACTTTCTATCTCGACTCGACCACGTAATTCATTGATGTTTCGACGCACCACATCCATGCCAACCCCTCGTCCCGAGAGATTAGAAACCTCTTGCGCCATAGAAAAACCCGGTTCAAAAATCAATTGATACATTTCATCTCGGGTCAATACCGAGTGCTCATCAATCAACCCTTTTTCAATGGCTTTTAAACGCAGTTTTTCAGCATCAAGTCCTTTACCATCATCGATAATTTCCAATACGATGTTGCCTGAATCGTGGTAGGCATTTAAGGTAATTTGTCCTGAGTGATTTTTGCCTTGCTCTCGCCTTTTCTCAGGCATTTCAATGCCATGATCCATGGCATTACGAATCAGGTGCATCAGCGGGTCACCGATTTTCTCGACCACCGATTTATCAAGCTCAGTATCTCCGCCATGAATATCAAGTTGGATCTCTTTACCTAACTCTTTAGCAACATCGCGTACGACCCGTTGAAAACGGATAAACGTATTGCCAATCGGTACCATTCTTAACTTTAATGCCGCATCTCTGACTTCTTCTAATAGGCCATTGAGCCGAGAGACCGATTCTTGCATTGCGCTATCGGCATGACTGCTGGCTTGTAAAGCGCAGCCCGCTCCAGCGGTGACCAACTCTCCAATCAAGTTAATTAACGTGTCGAGCTTTTCTGCATCAACACGCAAGCTTTTTTGTTCGCGATTTACCGTTTCATTCGCCGCTGATTTTGCCACGGCAGCGTCCGATTTAACTGGCTTAGCTTGAGTGATCGATTGATCGGAGTCTTCTTGCACTTCAATCGGTGACTCAGCGTCAATCAACGGCTCAGACATGAGATCCAGTTGTAAGCCACAGGCTTGAAAATGCTCAAGATTGTGCATACCTTTCTGTTGTAACTCATCAAGTAAGGCCGGAGTACACTGATTGGCGGAAAATAAATACACCTCGCCTTCGTCCCGAATAAATTCGAAAACCGCTAAAATTTCCTCATCTTGAGCATCACTATTGAGCGCTATTTGCCAACTCAAGTAACAATTTTCTGAGTCAAAGTCTGTCCACTCTTGGGGTAAGCTACTGTCATCGAAAATAATCTGTTCGATTTGGCCTAATTTGGCTAAATAAGCAAAAAAGGACAGCGGATCCATCCCATCCTGTAAAGCACTTTGCGGAAACTTTACCCATAGAAAACGCTGAGCCTCTACCGTAAGTGGAGCGCTGTCTTTGATTGGTGCCTCACTGGTTTTCACGTCTGGTTGCTCACCAAGAAACGCGTTTAATTGTTCAATCAGTGTTTCACTGATTTGCTGGTTATCCGCGTGATGCTGCTGCTCAAATTGCGCTTCATCGAGCAGAGTTAGCATATGATCACGACAGCGAAACAACAGACTGATCACTTCACCAGTCAAAACCAATTGTTCTGAGCGTAACTGGTCAAGTAGGTTTTCTACTTTATGTGTAAAGTGGACAATCGCATCAAGATTAAAAATACCCGCTGAGCCTTTAACCGTATGTGCAGCACGGAAGATAGCATTGAGTCTTTCGTTTAAGTCTTGATGATTACCCGCTTCAAGCTCGAGTAAATCCAGCTCCATACCTTCTAATAATTCACGGCTTTCGGTGTAATAGGTTTCAAGTGCAGCCAACAGCATCGGATCCATGTTTATACTCCTATTCGCGCATTACGCACTGGGCTGCAATGCCAAATTATGGTTAAGGGCATTAACGCCTAATTTAGCCATCACTTGGATAAACAAAGGATTCTCTACCAGTAACAAACATTGCTGCTGTTGCTCTCGTTTCGCTTTATTGACCATTACTAATAATTGAATCGCGCTGGTGTCAAGATCAGTAATGCGCGTAACATCAATCAATAAATCAATCGGCTTCATAACCCATGGCGTCAAAAACTCATACATTTCCTGCGCTTGATAAATCGTTAACTCGCCGGATAACTCAATGTTGACGTGTTGATCATTTTCTTCGAGGATCTGCATACCTTAACTCCTAAGCTGGCATCAGTTTATTCACCGCCGCCAACATTTGATCTGGCACAAACGGTTTCACTACCCAAGCCTTCGCGCCCGCTAAACGGCCTTGATCTTTTTTCGAAGCTTCCGATTCCGTGGTCAACATGATCACGGGCGTGAATTTGGTCGCAGGTTGTTTTTTCAGTTCTTTTAGTAACGTCAATCCATCCATATTGGGCATATTGACGTCACTGATCACCAAGTGGACTTTAACGCCTTGAATTTTTCTTAGCGCATCAGCACCATCAATGGCTTCAATCGTTTGGTAACCCGCGCCTTTCAGCGCAAGACTGACAACTTGGCGAATGGCTGCAGAATCATCGACAACCAAAATTGTTTTACTCATCCTCAAACCTCCCTGCTTATGGTTTGCTGTTCGTTAAAAAAAGGTAATGTCAGATTGCACTTCTGGTTTACTACTATGAGTAGATTGTTTACCCGTATGAACTTGATGCTGCTCAATCATGGTGTAACTACTCTTCATTTTATCGAGCCATTTTTGCGGCGATAATTGTCCGACAATCGGATGATTTCTATCTTGTTGAACTAACGTAATGGCATCCCCTAACTCGGTTAAATTACGAGTAATTTGCTCTAAAATTTGACTCACCCTATCTTGGAACTGAAGGCGAATGATCACGTGTGTCACCGTCTCTTTAACTTGTTGAGCATCTTCAGTGAGCCCTTGAGCTTGTTCATCTAACGTTTGCACTATGTGCTGAAAATGGTTGATAACTTCATCAATACATTGCTCGGTATTATTCATTTGCTCAGTTTCATCTTTATTAACCTGTTCAACCATTTCACAGGCTTTCTCGATGGCAGCATTAACGCTATTCACTTGCTCTGTCATCTTGCTCGCGGTTTCTCTTGATTGTTGAGATAAACCACGCACTTCATCGGCAACCACAGCAAAGCCTCTTCCCGCTTCTCCAGCTCGCGCGGACTCAATCGCGGCATTGAGGGCTAATAAATTGGTTTTATCTGCGATACCAACCACTTCTCCAGCCATTTTTTTCAGTGATGTGGTGTATTTCATTAATTCACGCATCTCACTCAATACTTGCTGTCTTAGTGTTTGCCCAGCCCGTAGCGCATCTACCGCATTGTTAAGCATGCTACGACATTGATGAATTTCTTCCGTTACCGATTGCTCTTTACCGTGACTGTTCACTCCGGTGAGAGACAAGGTATGACTGAGCCGCTCGACCAGTTGAGAAAACTGCTGGCTCAACTCTGAAACTGAATCGGTTAGATGTTGATTAGCGGAATCAATATGTCGTGCCCAGACGGGTAATGATTCGATAAACAGGGGCTCTAACGAGTGATAGGACTCTAATTGAGACTCCTGTAACGCCGAGAGGTGTTCAATTTGTTTTTTTTGCTGTTTGACGGTTTGAATGTACGATTCATAATTCCAAGCGACGTAGCTAAGGCTGGCAATGGAAGCCAATACCAGCAACGCGCTGATGTATAAAGGTAAACTCGAATAGATCACAACCATGCCCGATAACACTAGGGCAGGCATGAATAGAGGAACAAGCCTGAGCGCTAACATATGTGCAGTTATCCTATGCCGAACTAACGTAAAATTATGATTATTATTAGAGAGCTTATCTGTTACAACCAACCCATCAACACCAAAAAGCACTTAGGCGCATAACAAAATAAGGCTCAATTAAAAAGTAGCAGTCAGATATCAACTACGCAAATAATGGAATTGATTTAACATTACCAACTCGGATAAGTAGATAAAGTTATCTATTACCACTGAGAAAAGTGTGCCAGATGGGTGAATTCAGGATTGTTGTCGATGGTGTGGGTGATATGAAGATCAAACTAAAGCTCAACCCACTATACCCAAACGGCTGAAAGTTGCAGGTAGGCGGCAAGTGAGTGAATCCCCATGAGCATAGGCAAACGACGTGATTGGGGTGAACGAAGGTAGCCAACACCGCTGCTTTAAGTTGGAAGGGGATATCAACGAGGAAACAAATGAGCTAACGGGGTAAACAGAAAACGCTTAAGTTTGATTTTTACTACTCGCCAGTGGGTGGCGGGCGTGATTGGTGTGGTATCCATCAAATGTTGATAGGCATGATCATCAAGGATGGCTTCGCCACCATGAGCCAGCAATAAACGCTGCGGATTGAGCTGATATACCCGCGCAACCGAACGACGATACTGTTTGGGAAAAAAAATAGGAAAAGGAGAGATCAGCTGTTTTTTTACTTCGACGATCAAATCGGCGACATACAAAATACTTTGCTGTGGATGAAAGAGAGATATATCTCTATCGGTGTGTCCTGTCGTTTCTAAAACTTGCCATTCAGAAAACCCAGGAATCGCTTCACCGTCCATTAATTGATGATCCGCACGTAATTTACGAGGAAACCATAAACGACGCCTTGGCTTACCTAAACGCTTTGCCATCCAATGCGCCAAAGCTAAATCAGCCCAAAACATCACAATCCCTAACCCACCTTGATACCAATGACCCACTTGCGCACCAGAGACTATCTTACAGCCGGTTTTACGCCGCAATAAGTGCGCACCACCAGCATGATCAGGATGCATATGAGTAACCACCACCACCTTAAGTTCGCTAACTGAGCGACCTAATTGAGCAGTAATGTAATCCAGTATCAGAGACACATCAGCACGACATCCTCCATCCAATAGCATTAATCTATCTGGATATTCAACCAAATATAAATTTTGGATATGGCCGCGAAGGGTATGAATTTTCACAAATACTCTAACTGGTCGGTCCTGAAGGCAAGAAGACTAACCATACCACTCAAAGAAACAATAAATAAACAAAAAATAAACAAAAATGTTATCTGTGGCGCATTACAAAAAACAAACCAGAACAAAATCAAAGTGAAACAAACATTACATTAAATTGAAATATTTGACCGCCACCCTATTCAGCGAACCACTATGTTAACTCCAACTTTATATAATTAAGGGAAATATAATGCACAAGCTATGGCTAGCGGGTCTGATGGCAACCACTTTTTCTGGACACACTCTTGCTGCGACCGAAATCACTTGGTGGCACGCAATGGGAGGGCAACTGGGAGAATCAGTCAACCAACTTGCAGCAGATTTTAATGCCGCGCAGAAGGACTATACCATCACTCCTATCTACAAAGGAGACTATACCGAAACCTTAACCGCAGGCATTGCTGCATTTCGTGCAGGTCAATCACCGCATATTCTCCAAGTGTTTGATGCGGGAGCCGCAACGATTATGAATGTCCCAGGCGTTGCAAAACCTGTACAAGATATTCTGGTTAATGCCGGTTACTCATTTAATGCTCAAGATTATCTGTCTGGTGTGCGTAATTTCTATGCGGACAATAAAGGCAAAATGGTTGGTATGCCCTTCAATAGTTCCACTCCCGTTCTGTATTACAACAAAGATATTTTAAATAAAGTTGGAGCTACGGCACCACAAACTTATGAACAACTTGAAGTCTTAGCCGAAAAACTAAAAGCAAAAGGTTACGTTACTTTTTCACAATCGCATACGCCATGGATTATGTTTGAAAACTTCAAATCTCGTCATAACTTGCCGCTCTCTGATCAGCACAATGGCTATGCCTCTCTTTCATCACAGCTGATGTTTAATTCACAAGATATGCTGATGCATTTTAATAAACTTAAAGAATGGTCAGATAAGGGCTACTTCAAATATTACGGAAGTAACTGGGATGCCAACCAAACGCCTTTTGAACGCCAAGAAGTGGCGATGTGGATGGGCTCATCAGGTTCCTTCGGTGGGCTGCGCGATAGAGTCCCGTTTGAGTTAGGTACTACCTACTTACCACATTGGGAAAAATTAAACGCTGAAGGCACTCATACTTTTATTGGCGGCGCCGCTCTGTTTGCTTTAAGTGGTCATACTAAAGAAGAAGAAAATGCCGTCGCGGCTTTTTTTACTTATCTGACTCAGCCTGAAGTACAGATGAATTGGCACACATCGACTGGTTATGTACCAGTCACCAATGCCGCTTATAGCCTAACCAAAGCCTCAGGCTATTATCAAACCTATCCCGATGCAGAAGTGGGCGTAAAACAGCTAAGCCTACCTTCCGGTGAATGGACACAAGGTTATCGCTTAGGTTTCTATCCGCAAATACGTGAAGTCATGCACCGTGAATTCGACAATATTTTTGCTGGACGCTCTTCGGTAGAAAATAGCCTTAAACGAGTCGAAGACGAAAGTAAAAATCTCCTGCAACGTTTTGCTCGCACTGTGCAATAACGCTCGTTGATTACAACAGACTTCAAACCGACGTTTCGTCGCTTGAGTCTCGCTCATTGAAGAGTACGGCGAAAATAGCCGCACTCTTCAGCACGATTTTTTATGACTGGAAATAACCGTGGAACGTCGACAACAATTTTCTCACACTCCTTTACCCTATTTGCTGTTAGCTCCGCAAATGGTGATTATCGCGATTTTCTTTCTCTATCCGGCCGCAAAAGCGATTTATCTTTCCTTTATGCTGGAAGACCCGTGGGGAATGTCCTCTACTTTTATTGGCTTTGAAAACTATCAGATGCTGTTTCAATCCCATGAATATTTGAAATCGCTGAGCTTCACTTTACTGTTTTCTATCGTGGTCTCCTTTTTATCACTCGCCATCGCTCTGCTACTGGCGGTCAAAGCAGATAACATCATTCATGGTCAAGGAGCGTACAAGGTTAGCTTAACTTGGGTTTATGCCGTCGCTCCTGCGATAGCCGGAATTATCGGTGGTTTTTTGTTTAACCCCCACATTGGCCTATTAACGGATCTTTTTGCGATGTTTGGATGGCAATTTAGCCTGCAAACCAATCCGTTTGATGCAACCTTCGCATTGATTTTGGTTTCCGTATGGAAACAGGTCTCCGTCAATTTCATCTACTTTCTCGCCGGATTACAGTCCATTTCTTATGCCGTTAAAGAAGCCTCAACACTCGATTGCGTCAGTGATGCCAAACGCTTTTGGACCATTACTTTTCCTTTGCTTGCCCCAACCGGATTTTTTCTCTTAGTGATTAACCTCACCTATGCCTTTTTCGATACGTTCGGCGTGATCGATACCATGACCAACGGCGGGCCAGGAGGTTCAACAACGTCTTTGGTTTATAAGGTATACCGTGATGGATTTGTTGGGGCGGATTTAGGCGGCAGTTCAGCACAATCTGTGATCTTATTACTGCTCGTTCTCGGGCTGACGTTTATCCAGTTCCGTGTGGTTGAAAAACGTGTTCATTATTAAGGTTTTATATCCAAGGAAGCAAAATGAAAAGTAATAACCTATTCGATCACTTAATTTTGATCACCGGAGCCTTATTTATGCTAGTGCCAATCTGGCTCATTTTTGCCAGCTCGACTCATCATCCCAACACCATCATCAGTGAAGGTTTGCAGTGGGGAATGGGCGATCAATTTTTGGCTATTTATAAAGAAGCGTGGCACAAAAGCCACGGATTTTCGGGCAATATTACCGCGCAATCGATGATCACCAATTCGATGATCATGGGGCTGGGTTTTGCGATCGGGAAAATTTTGGTTTCGATGATCGCGGCTTACGCTTTGGTCTATTTCCGGCTGCCTTATGCCAGCTTCTGGTTTTGGCTTATTTTTGTCACACTTTTATTACCGTTAGAAGTGCGAATCATCCCCTCTTATGAAGTCGTTTCAAGCCTAGGAATGCTCAATAGTTATACAGGGCTTATCTTGCCTTTGATTGCCTCGGCTACTGCAACCTTTTTCTTTCGTCAGTTTTTTAAAACGATTCCAGATGAATTGATGGAGGCAGCGCAGCTCGATAATGCTGGACCGATTCGTTTCTTCATCGACGTATTACTGCCGCTATCGAAAACCATGATCGCCGCCATTTTCATCATTATGTTTGTCGTAGGATGGAACCAGTATTTATGGCCCATCATGATGACCACCGATGAGCAATACAACACCATCGTGATGGGCATTAAACAAATTCTCAATAATATTAATGAAACTCGTTTACCACGTTATGACTACGCGTTCGCCATGGTGATTTTAGCCATGCTGCCGCCGGTATTCGTCGTGGTCATTTTCCAACGCTGGTTTGTTAAAGGATTAGTCGAAAGTGAAAAATAACTCTATGCATTTAGTCACCCCAACCTCACCACAAAAACTGGACAATGTTATGTTGGATATCAGACAGTTAGTCAAAACCTATGAAAATGGTCATCAAGCAGTTAAAGGCGTTGATTTGTCAATTAATGAGGGCGAATTCATCGTTTTAGTTGGACCATCAGGTTGTGGTAAATCGTCAATTCTACGTTCGATTGCAGGACTTGAGTCGATCAACGGGGGAGAAATCCATCTAGCCGATCGCCGAGTGGATAACGAAAAACCTGCGCTACGTGATATTGCGATGGTATTTCAAAACTACGCTCTTTATCCTCATATGAGCGTTTACGATAACTTGGCGTATGGCTTAAAAAATCGTGGGGTGGATAAAAAATCCATCGCTGAAAAAATTAATCACGTCGCTAAAACCCTCAAAATTGAAGAGTATTTAGATCGCAAACCCGCCAAACTGTCTGGTGGTCAACGTCAACGTGTCGCAATGGGACGCGCGATTGTCCGCGATCCGCAGCTGTTTTTATTTGATGAGCCACTATCCAACCTCGATGCGGCGTTACGCGCGCATATGCGCTTAGAGATAAAAAAACTGCAACGCAAACTCGGGGTGACCAGTGTCTATGTCACCCACGATCAAGTAGAAGCGATGACATTAGCCGATCGCATTGTGGTCTTAAACCAAGGAAAAATTGAACAAGTCGGTCGCCCAAAAGAAGTTTACCACCAACCGGCGAGTACCTTTGTGGCGAGTTTTATTGGTAGCCCAGCGATGAACTTTATCCCCGCAACACTCGATAACGGCTATTTACAGGTTGGTCATCAAAAAATTTATCTACCGCACTATCAACAACTCAGCGCTCCATCATTAACCCTAGGTATTCGTCCTGAGCATGCTGGTCTTTCGAGCAGTGAAAACGCTCTGAATTTACGCTTACAAATCAGTGTCGTTGAACCACTTGGTCCCAATCAATTGGTGCATGGAAAAATCGCTGGGTTAACTCAACTCAGCGATTTTATTGCGGTAACACCTGAAATGAATGTAGATATTGATCAAACACTTAACCTATCGATCAACATAGATAACCTGCATCTGTTTGATGAACAAGGGAAGCGCTTATGCCCTACCTCATTAGCTCAGCGAGCTATCGCTTAATCATCCTAAGTTAAACGCTTCACTCAGCGGCAGCTTTCCGGTGCGGCTGAGTGAAAATCAGCTCGCTCACGCAGCGTATTGGTAATACGCATGATGTTTGGATAAAGGCTCATATCAACGGCAAAGCGCTCCGCGTTATACACTTGAGGTATCAGGCAGATATCCGCCAGAGAAAGTGCATCGCCGATACAATATTGCCCTGCACTTATAGTCAGCTTTTCTTCAATGGCGCGAAAACCTACCGCTATCCAATGTTGATACCACTGCGTTTTTTTGGGCTCATCCACAGCAAGGTTTTGTGATAAATATTGTAAAACCCTTAGGTTATTTAATGGATGAATATCCATTGCAATATCATGAGCTAGCGACAACACACGGTATTTTGCCTCACCTGAGACAGGAATAAGACGCGGCTTCGGGTAATGATCATCAAGATATTCAATAATCGCCAGTGATTGATTAAGAACGAAATCGCCATCAACTAACACTGGCACTAATTCACTCGCATTAAGCTGATGAAATACCTCGCTGTGTTGCTCACCACCTTGAGCGATGAGATCAACCGGAAACTGTTGATAACTCAGTTGCTTAATTTCTAAAGCCAGACGCACCCGATACGTTGCCGATGAGCGCCAGTAGCCGTATAATTTCAGCTCACTCATCATCTATCTCCCTGATTCAATCACCGTTTGTTCAATACGACCAAATACGCTATTACCTTGATGATCGAGCATCTCAAGTTTTATCGTATCACCGACCTGCATAAAAGCGGTGCTGGGTTGCCCATCACGAATGGTTTCAATCATTCGTAACTCGGCAATACACGAATAACCGACACCCCCTTCACCGATTGAACTTCCGTACTCCGTGCCTTGCTTATTTGAGACGGTACCAGAACCAATAATCGTGCCACTGCATAAAGGGCGAGATTTCGCTGCATGGGCAATCAACTGAGGAAAATCAAAGGTCATATCGACCCCTGCATTCGGACAGCCAAACAACTGACCGTTAAAAGTCGACAATAATGGTAAAGATAACTTAGCGCCGTCCCATGCGCCGTTAAGTTCATCAGGAGTCACTGCCACCGGAGAAAAAGCTGAGCTTGGTTTCGATTGGAAAAAGCCAAAACCTTTGGCTAATTCATTGGGAATTAACCCTCGTAGAGAGACATCATTCACCAGCATGACTAAGCGAATATGTTGCCCTGCCTGCTCCGCTGTGATCCCCATAGGGACATCATCGGTGATGACAGCCACCTCAGCTTCAAAATCTAATCCCCATTGGGGATCAACAAGTGGGATAGGTTCGTGTGGCCCCAGAAAACTGTCCGATCCCCCTTGATACATCAGCGGATCAGTCCAAAAACTCTCTGGCAATTCGGCTCCACGAGCACGTCGAACTAACTGAACATGGTTGACATAAGCTGAGCCATCTGCCCATTGAAATGCCCTTGGTAACGGCGAGGCGCAGTGATGTTCTGCAAACGGTACGGTATGAGTAAGCTGGCCGGCATTTAAAGCTTGGGAGATCTCTTGTAACGGCCCTTCCACTTTTTGCCAATTATCGAGTGCTTGTTGGAGTGTTGAAGCGAGGTGGTCAACAACCACACAGCGCTGTAAATCTCGACTGACAACCACTAATTGACCATCCCGTGTGTCATTTTTTAACGTCGCTAACTTCATGGCGTATCCTTGTGCTCTTTCCAGCTATAAACGTACTGAGGATTTTCTACTTCTTTAACCGCGTCACTAAATTGCAGGGCGTGGCGGGTATCAATCATTACCGCCACTTCATCGGTAAACGTTTTGCTGTTTTTTAATCCGGCTTGAAACGCTTTCGGATGAGGGCCATGAGTAAAGCCCGCAGGGTGAAAAGTCACCATCCCAGCTTCAATATTATCGCGACTGAAAAAGTCACCCGCGTGATAAAACAGCACTTCATCATAATCGTCATTGTTGTGATAAAACGGTACTTTTAGCGCACCAGGGTCACTTTCAATCGGTCTTGGCACAAACGTACAGACCACAAATCCTTGCCCAACAAAGGTGGTATGTGCAGAGGGCGGTAGATGATAACGATGGGACATTAGTGGTCGAATATCTCGCCAATTGAGCCTCAGCACCGCCAGATCGCCATGCCACCCTACCGCATCTAGGGGATTAAAAGGATAGGTAATCACACTCACTTGATCGTGCCGTTTAACTTCAACGTGCGTGGTGCGCTCTGAGTACTGTGCTTGAAAACGTGCATTGATGCTCGGCACTTCAAGCACCGCCGGGTCAAACAGAGCGTGCTGACCAACAATGCCTTTTTCTGGTAAGGCATAAGCGGCATCCGTATTCTCGATCATCAACAAAAACAGCGGTTCATTAGGGTCTAAACGCCAAGTCGTTGAGCGCGGAATTAACACATAATCCCCTTCATGAATCGTCATATGGCCATAATCACAAAACAGCTCGGCACTGCCTTTATGAACAAATAATAATTCATCGCCATCCGCATTACGCACCAATTGGGTCATTGGTTGGCTAAGCTGCCAGACCCGGATTTTCACCTCTTGGTTATGCAGCAAATGAGGAACAGACCAAGGGGATAATTGTTCAGAGTGGCTCAAGTGGTTTAAATTAAATGCTCTTGGCCGTAAATCGCCCTGCCATTCGGTCCATGCGGTGGGGGGATGCTGATGATGAAAGTGACTCGCAGCGCCAAAAAAGCCACTGCGCCCAGCTTCTCGCTCATAGATCGCTTGCTCAGGAAAATCCGCATGAGCCTGTTTCGAAAACACCCCTTCGCGATGAGGAAACGTAAACGGTTTATGCATCATCTAGCACTCCACGACGAATTTGATCTTCTTCTATCGATTCAAACAAGGCTTTGAAGTTACCTTCGCCAAAACCTTGATTGCCTTTGCGCTGAATAATTTCAAAAAAGACTGGACCAATAACGGTTTGGGTAAATATTTGCAGTAAAATACCATCTTTGAGTGGCGCACCATCAATCAATACCCGCAATTCGCGTAACTCATCAACGGATTCATGATGACCGGGAACGCGCGAATTGATTTTCTCATAGTAGGTATCTGGGGTTGGCATAAACTCCATACCTTGCGCTCGCAACGTACGCACAGTGTGATAAATATCGGTGGTACTCAAGGCAATATGCTGAATCCCTTCGCCATTGTATTCACGTAAAAACTCTTCAATTTGTGACTTATCATCACGCGATTCATTGATTGGAATACGAATTTTTCCACATGGTGAGGTCATTGCACGGCTAACCAAGCCAGTCAATTTCCCTTCAATATCAAAATATCGAATCTCTTTAAAGTTCGCCAACTGTTCATAAAAACCAGCCCACTTATCCATATTGCCTTGTTTTACGTTATGAGTAAGATGATCGATTTCACATAAACCAACCTGCTTTTGTTGCAAACGCTGCTCTGCATCATCGTAAAACAAGAAGTCAACATCATAGATACTTTTATCACCATAGCGGTCAACAAAGTACAACAAACTGTCACCGATGCCATAAATCGCTGGAATGCTTAATTCCATCGGTCCTATTTCACCTTGATAAGCTGCGGCTCCACAACTTAAGGCATGTTGTAATGCCCCTGCTGCATCTTTAACCCGAAATGCCATTCCACACACCGATGGGCCATGCAGCTTTGCAAAATCAGCCGCTTGACTATGAGGTTGAGCATTGATGATGAAATTGATATCCCCTTGACGATATAGCCAAGCTTGTTTAGAGCGGTGTTTCGCGATTTCAGCAAAACCTAAAGAAGTGAACAGCTGTTTTAGTGCGTCAATCCCCTGTGCATCCGCTGCCGTGTATTCAACAAACTCAAAACCATCGGTACCAAGAGGGTTACTTATTGATGTCATGTCTAGGTTTCCTTTATAGGGTCGAAATCTCTATTAACCATGGCACGATTCAATAAAGTCGCAACGATCAGCAGATACCTATCTCCCTCTCTAAAAAACACCAAAAATGTAACACTTTTATTACATTAAACAACCATAATCCGTTTACGTCCTCAGTGTCTCATCAATGTAGTAGTCATTTTGCAGGTAAACATGCTTCGAAAGAGCAGAGTTTAGTGAGTATAAATATTTATACAGGTGTAAAAAATGAAGTAGTTAACGGTCGATTAAACCTAATGAAGAGTTATTTTTTTAATGTCGTCTTAATGCCACCAACGAATAACCGATTGGCGAAATCAATGACTGAATACTACTTTTAATTAATGAGGTTATATGTCCGCATAAAAAAACGATATCTTCGATG